>NZ_FAOZ01000032.1 GCF_001536285.1 Parafrankia irregularis
TTATCCCGAAGTCTTGGCCACAACCTCGGTTCTGACGTTGAGAGTATTTCGACACTTCCACAGTGGTTCGCTTTCGCTCGCCTTCCCGGCCCACACCTGACCCGGTCACCGCCGGGCCTTTTCCGTCACGCTCACGACCCCGCCCGTTGAGGCGACGCCGCTGACGGCGGTTTGCGACCCCCACCCGCATGGTGGTCACGGAGGGCCACACCTCCATCACCCGCGGAGCACCGCTCCAGAAGATCACCGTCTACTCAAGATCGGCTTCTCCCTTCCCGTTCGTGGCGCAAGACCAAAATCCTTCACTCTTGCGGACTGCCAGGCGAATCTTTGCCCCTTTAGCCCCTCTTGAGAGGAATTGCCGGTGCCGCGTGGCAGTGCGGGATCCTCGGTGGCGGTAGTGCGTCCGCACGCGGCCCAGTGAGAGTCAAGCAGAAAATTCAGTGTACGGACCACGAATCGGGTGGGAAAGATGTACCGCGACAATTCTTTGCGCTGCGCCAGAAGAATCCCGCCGAAGGCCGGATGAACGGGCGCGAGGACCGTGGTGAGGCTCGACACCGGGTACCAGCAGGGCAAATGGTCTAGGGTCGACACCGTGAACGCGACGGTGACACGCCTGGGAGCCTGGTGCGACTACGTGCCCGAAAGCGATCCCCGGGTCCTGCGCTTCCGGGTCGAGGAGTTCGCGGTCCTTTCCGACGGGCGCCGCCTGGCATTGACCACGGACCGGGGCTGGAGCAGTTCACTCGCGGGCAGCCCCACCACTGACGACGCGTGGAGCTATCTGACCCTCGCCGACGTCACGGAGACGGTGCTCGTCGTGGTCGGGCCGGACGAGGGCGACGAGGCAGCCGGCGCGCACCCCTGGGTGCTGTTCGCGCAGCGACTACGTGCCCAGGATGTGGACACCACCCCGGAGGCCCTTCGGGACCTTCCGTACGAGGTCGTCCTCAGCGAGCGCCTGCAGGCGAAACTCTCGGGCTCCTAGCCGGAAGCCGGTCGGCGGTCCGAACATATCCGGAGGATATCCCGGCGCGGTGCACGGAATACGAGCGAGCGGAAGACGCGGGCATCCCGGGTCCCCCGGTGGAAGGTTCGTCCGTGACCTGTGGGCTACGTTTCGGCTCTGACCTCGACGAAGGACCGGCGAACGTTGTTCTCGTCTCCGTACTTGGAGTTGGCGGTGCTGATCACGACGTCGGAGCGTGGGTCCCGAGACCGGTCGAACGCACGCAAGCGTAGCCGCTCGTTGCCATCCCAGTCGAAGCCCTCGATCCGGCGCCGCAGCCGTACCGGGATCTCGTGGTGCCCGATGTCGTGGAGCAGCTGCTGGTCGCTGACGAACAAGCCGCCTGCTGCGGCGACATACCCGACGACCCGGTGACGATCGGGAACCGGTCCACCATCGGCCGGGAAACGGACCTCCATGTCCAGCTGCCAGTACTCCTCAAGGGTCAGCGCCTCCTCGCTCGACCAGAGCTGGTCAAACGCCTCATTGACGTATAAGCCGAGCCCACCGAGAGTGCTCGTCTCGTAATGGCGGACGTTGCTGCCGTCACGGCTGTCCGAGTCTCCGAAGAACGAGCAGACTACTTTTCTTCCGGCGAGGTAGAGCCGTGCCGGTGGCAACGCGCTGAAGATTTTGATCTCCAGGTGGTTCGCGGTCCTCCCGGAGAGCGTGTCGACCCACGCCTTGAACGCAAGCAACACCTCGTGAATAGTTTCCGATGCGTCGCCATCTCTCATATCAGAGGTCCGTTGCTGTGCCGCGCTGCTGGCGGGATCCAGGATCAGGATCTGAACCGGTACACCCGAGGCCATGGCCTGTTGGAGGACCGCCAGGTAGCGCCCGCGATACGGCAGTTCCATCCCGTAGGGCCAAGCGCCCATGATCCGGATCCTGCCGATGGCGCCGGCGGCGGCGTCGAGGAAGAGCTCGTGCGGGAAGGTTCTGTGGACGACGACTTCGGGTTTCCGCGACCTGTCAATCAATGGTTCCAGGATCGATGCCGTCGCGACCGCACCGAAGATGGTTGCGCCCAGGTTCATCAGAAGGTCCCCACGGAACGTCTCAGCGCTCTGAGCCACGAGCAGGAAGATGACGAGGCTGGCCGCTGCGAGAAAGAAAATGGTAGCAGCGTACCTAATCCTGCGGCACAGGATCGAAGAGAAATGTGGTCGCAGCGTTCTCATGGATTTCCGGTCGACTTTCGTGAGCGTCATCGCGGCGAGGCGGGGAGCGAAGGTCACCCATGAAGGCATGGTCGCACAGGAAGCACAGCCCCTGTCGGGAAACGAATGATCGGCTCTGTACCGACCACGGCCAGTGCGGCACCTGTAGTCCCTACCGGCCACGCCGATCCTCGATGCATTCGGCGCCACATCGACCTCGGGCCTCCGCGGCACACGCAGTCGTGTCCACCCCGACGACGTGGGGCGATCCGATGCCCAGGAATGGTCTACTGGCCGAGCAGCCGGCGGCCCGCAGCCAGCAGCGCGGTGTCCTCCTGCGGCGGGTGGACCCGTACGCACAGCACGTCCCTCAGCAGACGCTCGAACGGGAGATGCCTGGTCAGGCCCGGGTTGCCGAGCACAGCGACCGCGGTTTCGACCGCGGCGATCGCCGACCGCGCGATCTGGACCTTCACCAACGGCAGCTGCGGCAGGTGGGCCGTCTCGCCAGCCTCGGCCCGCAGCTGCACCCCGAACAGCAGCGTCTCGGCCTGCGCGATCTGCGCGTCGATCTCCCCGGCCGCCGTCTGGATCCGCTCGGTCGTCGCGATCGGACGCCCGAGCGCGGCGGGCACCCGCTCCCGCGCGAACCGCGTGAACGCGCTGCGGGCGGCCCGCGCCACCCCGACGTAGATCGCCGAATAGGCGAAGTTCGCCAGCGTCGTCATCGTCGACGGATCCCGGTACACACCGTCGGGCCCGCGCGGGATCTCGATGAACGCGTCGGCCGGCAGCCGGACGTCGGCGTACTCCACGTCGTGGGTGTTCGACGCCCGCAGGCCCAGATGGTCCCAGCTGTCGCTCCAGCTGATGCCGGGCAGCTCCGCCGGGACGATCACCTGGCCGACCCGGGGCCGCTGCGGGTCACCGCCGGGTTCGTCCGCCACCGCCCACACCACGTGGTATGCCAGCGCCGCGCCACCGGTGGCGTACGTCTTGCGGCCGTTGAGCACCCAGCCGCCGTCGGGGTGGCGGCTCGCCGTGGTCCTCGGCAGCCCACCGCGGGACGGCGACCCGAGCTCCGGCTCCGACCGAATGGCGTTGGCCAGCGCCGGCCCCTGGACGCTGCGCCGCAGCAGGTCGGCGTAGTAGTCCACCGGCCAGCTGTCGGCCATCGCCTGCCGCTGATGGACGATGAGGTTGTTGGCCGCGAGTAGCCCGACCGAGGCATCCCCTTCCCCGAGCGCGACCAGGATGCGCACGGTCTCCAACGCCCCGAGACCTGGCCCGCCGTAGCGGGCGGCAACGGTCGCTGTCAGCAGCCCGGCCCGATGCGCCACTTCCAGCCCACGGGCCGGTATCGCCCCCGTGCGGTCGTACTCCGCGGCACAGCCGGCGATCTGGGCCGTCGCGGCCGCCAATGCCTCCGGCGAGAGATCGGGTACGACCAGGTCAGGCGCCATTAGGTCATGGTGCCCTGCACATAAGAGCCACCACAACAGACGGCCGCGTCGCGACGGACAGGGACACTTGTCTGCATCAGGCAGTCGCGGATCCAACGGCCCCGGACAGCCCGAAAGGCGCGGGCTGCGCCACCTCCAGATGATAGGGTTTCTTTCCGTGCGATGGCCGAAACGCGAGGTGGCGGCGTGACCAAGGTATTGGTGGTGGCGCCCGGAGCTGGCACCAGGGCTTATTCAGATGAGATCTGGGCACTGCTACGCAAGGTGGACCACGAGTTCGTCCCACCATTGTCCGCCCGCGAAAGCACGGTCACGAAAGCACTTTCCGGGTCCGCCGGCAGTGATGCCGGGCCGCGAGTCTACCTCGAGGGCGTGCTGGACCAGTACGTGGTCTGCGCATGGGCAGGCGGCCGATTTTCCGGCCTTCTTTCGTTCCGCGTGCATCACCACGACGACCTGGTTCGGGACTTCTCCCCCTGCACGTACATCAGCACCATCGCAGTGGACCCACAGGAACGCCAGAAGGGGCTTGCCTCCGAGCTTTACCGTGCCCTCCACACCTTGCCGGCACAGCTCCACAGCCCATATCTGGTGACCCGCACGTGGAGCAGTAACGACAAGAACATTCCCATCCTGGAGCACTTCGGCTATCAGGAGATCGTCCGTCTTCCCGACCACCGCGGCCAGGGTATTGACACCCTTTACTACGCACGCCCAGCCCCAATGGCGCAGGGCTGAGCCGCTGCCGGTCACGCCGATAGGCACAAACGAGGGCCTGCTCGGTGCAGCACCGACTCCGCCCGGGCCAAAATCGCCAGCCGGACCCGGCGTGGACGTCGATCCCGTCACGCCAGGAGGAAGCGCGCCCCGATGAGTACCGAGATCTTAGGCCATAGCCGGGCACGCGCGGCCATCACGGCCGCCATGGGGCCCACCAGCGGCACAAAGATCATTATTCTTTTCGGTGGAATCGGATCCGGGAAAACTGCGATTCTGGACTGGCTGCGCGGACAGGTTCACGAAACCGACATCTTCGATTGCCGGCAGAATCCTGCAGCAATATCCACCGCGCTCCGCTCCCACTTGGGCGACGGAGACCTGTCGGCGCCCCGCGCCGCCGGGTCGCCCCGGGCGCAGTCACGTCGCGAGACACGGACCTCCTATCGCGTAGCAATCTATGATGACATCGACCACGATCTGTCACCCGAGCTCATCCCAGGTTTCGCGGCAGCGCTGGTCGGGTCATTGGACCTCACAACGGTTGTCTTCACGGAGAAGACACCTCCTCGCCTCGATGTCTACCCCGTCCCGGTGCAGTTCATCTCCCTGGAGCGACGAGAGGCAAGCCGCGCCGAGTTCATCGCCTACGTGCAACGGAATCTCGAACAGCACGGCCACGATCTGGACGTCCTGACGCCGGAGCTCCTCTCAGCACTTCATCTTCTCCAGACACAGTGCAACGACTTCCGAGCGGTCGCGGCCGTCGTCTCGCACCTGTCCACTCGCGCCGGCACTCGCCAGCTCGACGAGTCCGACCTGTTCCGCCTTCTCCGTGAGGAAGTGAAGCCGGACGCATTTCGCTCGTTTCCCGGTATGCGCGTGTCCGCGGGGGGCAGGCTTGTGTTCCGGGCGAAGGACAAGACCGAGGAGCTGTGCGAGATCATCCTGGGTTACTACGACGACCCCAACGAGCTGGCAGTGGTCGCCGCCGAGGACCTGCGTGGCTTCGACGCAGCCAGCTTCGCCTCCCAGGCTCGCCCGTCGTATCGCGACGCGGTCATGTCCATGTGTCTGGTCCGGTCACCCATCGATCTGATTTCTTCCCTGCTCGGCCCGCGAGAGGTGATCAGGGAGATTCGCCATCGCCAGCTCGACCAAGCCCGCGAGTTCGACTCACCCCAGGCTCGGGCCCGGCTACTCGCCCGCGGTCTCGGATTCACTGTCAGCGATGCACCCGGCGGTCACTCCATCTACCAAGGGGCCGTGACCTCCGCACGATCCGTTGCGGGCATGGATTCCGCTCCGGCCGAGACATTGCGTGGCGCCGGGCTCAGCCTCGCTCAGAACGTCGAGCGGATGCTGTTCGACCTCGCGCACTTCTGGGCCTCGGTGCTCGTCGGATCCATGACAGACCTCATCCGCGAATACAATGCCTCGAACCTGCGGCGGCCACTTCAGGCCCAGCGACTTACTGGTGGGCAGCTGGCTGCGCTGCTCCGGTACCTCAACCGCGGCGGCAACGACGTCGTCTACACCCTGGGCCTCCTGCTGACCCGACGTAGCCGGCCCTTCTCCAGCAGCTTCCTGGCCGCAGTCGACACTTTTGTGGCGACTCGCAATGATTTCGTCCACGAGCACCGCAACGAGGGACGTGTCGCCCTTCAGCAGCGCTTCAACCAACTGCTCAATGATGCCGACCTTGTGGTGGGCAGGGCTGGCGAGTCGTATCCTGTTGTGGTTAAGCTGACGGAGATCATGTTCGACGAGTTCGGCCGACAGATCTATTCCGCCACAGACACCGAGGGACGAATTTTGCGATTCACCCTGACACGTGACGAGGAGGAGAAAATCTCTATCTCTTCGCACTATTTTATGTTGCCGACGGAACCCACAGCGATCGACCCGGTGCTCGTACCCCGGTTCGTGATGGATGCCGGGGTACTCTTCCAGGAGGCCGAGGGCTACCGACAATACTCCGACACACAGCGCAGCCAGTCCACCAAGCTGCTCGACCGGATCGATCTCTCCACGCGGGAGCGCGCCCTCGACGTTGGCTGCGGAAGCGGACGAGTCACTCTGGACCTCGCCGATCAGTACCCCAACCTGCAGGTACACGGCATCGACATCAGCGCCGAAATGATCGCGGTGGCGCGACGCGCCGCCCGCGGCCACGGCAACGTGACCTTCTATGAGGCCGACGTCCTGAAATACAGAACGGAACAGGCTTACGACGCCGTTTTCTCCAACAGCACGATGCACTGGGTACTGCCGAAGGAGGCGGGATACGGCGCATTGTTCCGACTATTGGCGCCTGGTGGGCTGCTGGCCGTCCACCAAGGAGGCGATCAGACCTATGCCGGCCTACACGAGTGCGCCTATGAGGTCATCGAATCTCTTAACCTGGCGTCGTTCTTCAAGGGTTGGCGCTACCCCGCTCACTATCCAACCCGAGTGCAGATCGAGGAACTTCTCGGCAAGACCGGATTCGCCGATGTGGAGGTATTTTCCGACGAGACTGACAGACAGGAACATCCGACCCTGGTCAGGGACTTCTCCTACGCCGGCCTGCTACCCTTCCTGCGACAGATTCCGGAGGAGCGGCGAGAGCTACTAAGAAACGAGTTCCTGCGGCACGCGGAACGCTCACAGCCAAGCCTTTACCAGCACCGCCTTTACATCACAGCACGGCGGCCGTGACTCTCGGAAGAGTACTCCCCCCAGCCAGCCGCGGCACCAAAAGGGAGTTGTTCTCGATCGGCGCAGAGACGGCCGGAGGTAGAGAATTTTAACTGACGAGTCATCGGGTCGGCATTCTCTGGTGGCGGTCTGTCCGGCACTCATGGTCGGACAGCCCGACTGGCCTGTAGGCCCGCTCCCGCTGCGATATCGCGACACAGCTACCACCACGATCAACCGATCGACGTACTTCAACCCGGCCTGCGCGCGTATCCTGTACGGTGAGCACGACCGTCCGAGCCGCTGGTACCAGCACACCTCCACAGCCATACGCGGTGGCGTTGTCTTCGGGGTCGAGATTCTTACTCCGAATCACGGTTCGCCGCACGGACTCGCGATTCTCCACCTCCAGGTGGAGGCGGACAGGCTACTCGAAACTGCACGCGCCGTCGCCGGCCGCAGGAACACTGTCCCGCTACGGGACGATATCGCAGCGATGCTTCCGCCATGGGCTTCCCTCGAGGCGCATGCCCGGATATTCACGGTCAGCTTCATGACCACGGCGAGCGACAACCTTGAGCCGCCACCGGGAGCGGCGCCGGTGCCGTCCTGGTCAACTATCGAGAAATGGCTGTGGCATCTCGCCTCCCGCACGACACGGGAGGACTTTCCTCCAGACCCCGACCATGCGGAGGTGCTGCTCTCCGGTCTGGTCGTCCTGTCCGCGGACTGGCGCTGCCTCGTCACCCGGGACGGCGCCGCCTTCGTCGGCACGCGGCGCGATATCGGCGCCGACGACCCGTTCCTCGGATTCGCCCAGGTCTACACGCACAGCGCGTATCTCGATGCGCTGGTCATCGGTATGGTGCAGCAGACATCGATCACCGGTATGGTCGAGGACGCATCCCGCGCCTTTGATTCGAAGGACCTCTCCCGAACCCTCAGCAGGCTTGAGGAACGCGCCGCGAGATTCCGCTCCGTCTACTGGTTGCGCGATGTCGGTACCCACGGCCTAGCCAACGACATCCTGGCCGCATACCAGACCCAGCACCGCCTGCCCGAGAAGTTCGAAGCCGTTCTGAACGAGATTGCGGATCTTAATCGCATCTTCCAGACCCAGGAGAGCCAACGAGTCAACGCGGCTCTCGGCATCATCACGGTGATCGGTCTGCCATTCGGCACCGCGCTGGCCGTTCTGCAGGTTCTCGGCACCGACTCGCCCCGCGGCCTCCTGCTGGGAATGTTGGCTGCGTTCGCGAGCTCCGGCATGCTTCTTCTAACCGGCTTCGGCCGCCTGCTCCTGCGCACTCTCCGACGTCTGGGCCGCTGAGCCCGCACCTTCGGACCACGCTTGATCAGCCAGGCCTGATCTGGCAGGCCCCAGGTCGCGGGGCCGGAGGGCGGGGATGCGTTCGAGGACTCCGTCGGCGAAGGTGCGGTACAGATCGAGCGTCTCCAGGTGGACGTAGCCGATGTGGCAGTCGCAGACGTCCAGGGGGCACGGCCGGGGCCGCGGCGCCGGGCGGAACGAGCCGTCGTACAGGTTCCCCAGCACGGCCGGGACGAAGTGACAGCGCCGGACCGTGCCGGTGCCGTCCACGGACACGACGGTCGCGCCGGTGCGGCAGGGCAGGCCGCGGCTGGGGTGTGGGGTGCGGCTGTAAGCGAACAGCGGGTCGATCTGGGCCCAGTCGGCGGCCTCGGTGTCGGTGTAGGTGTGGCCGCTGGCCGCGTTCACCCACAGGTATACGTGCCGGGGCAGATCGGCGCGCAGGCGGCGGGCGGCGTCCAGGTGCTCGGGCTGGCCCACGATGCCGGCGCTGAAACGCACCCCGCGGGCGGCCAGGTCGAGGCAGCGGCCGAGGAACCGAACGTATGACACCTGGCTCGGGTGGTAGGTGGCCCACAGCGCGAGCCGGGACGGATCAGCATCACTCGTCCAGTCGACGCGGTGGCTGAGGTTGGTCTGGATCGCGACCCGCCCGACGTGCGGGAGGTGGCTGAGCTCCACCAGCGCCCGCCGATACCAGGAGCGGGTGAGGCCCTCACCCCACGGCGTGAACAGCACCGAGACGCCGTGCTCCTGCTCCCGGACCCAGCCGGTGAAACGCTCCAGCGCGGCCCGGTCCGCCCGCAGCTGCGCCGGGGTGTCGCGGCGCTTCGCGAACGGACAGTAGGAGCAGTCGTAGTCGCAGCTCGCGAGCGGCCCACGGTAGAGGATGGTCAGCTGCATCAGCGTGGGGTGTAGCTGGCCATCAGGGCCTGGACCCGGGGTGAGAAGAGCGCCGGGCCCAGGGCGTCGGAGTGGGCGAGGCCGTCGGGGGTCAGCCGGAGACTGCTCGGGGTCTGCTCCAGCCAGCCGCGGTCGGCGAAGGCAGTGAGGTCGAAGTCCGCGGTCACGTCGGTGTGGAAACGCTCCCGGTAGGCGATGCGATCCAGGCCCTCGGCCTGCAGCAGCGACTGGATCAGATGGCGCCGGCGGCGCTCGTCGCCGGTGAGGGTGAAGCCGACCCGGGCGGTGGCGAAGTCCGTCTCGCGCAGGTAGTCGTCGAGGATCGCGCGCACGTGCCGGGTACCCACCGCGTATTCGAACGAGTAGTGCAGGTCCGAGGTGTAGGAGCGGGCTCCGCAGCCCAGGCCGACCATACCGTCGGTCTGGCAGCAGTACGCCGGCCCGGACGTACTGTGCGGGGCGGGCTGTTCGTCGGGCGGGCGGCGGAACATCCGCATGGAGACCTGCTCGTAGCCGCTGGCCAGCAGGTGGTCGCGGCCGAGGCGGTACAGCCGGATGCGCTGGTCGTCCCAGTCGGTCTCGCGCCGGGCCAGGCCGGTCAGGGGACGGATGTACAGCGGGTACAGGTAGAGCTCCTCCGGACGCCAGGCCAGTGCCGCGTCCAGGGAATGCAGCCAGGTGGCCGCGGTCTGGCCGTCGATGCCGTAGATGAGGTCGATGTTCAGCGTGGGGAAGCCGGCTCGGCGGATGCGTTCCAGGGCTGCCTCGACCTCGACCCGCCGCTGGGGTCTCCCGGCCGCGCGGGCCTCGACGTCCAGGAAGCTCTGCACGCCGATCGAGATGCGGGTGGTGCCGCGCTCACGCAGGACGGTGAGACGGTCGGCGGTCGCGGTGGCCGGCGAGGTCTCCACCCCGAACGGGACACTGCCCAGCGGTGCGAGGCGGGCGCTGATGTCGCAGAGCCGTTCCAGCTCGGGGGCGGTCAGGTAGGTGGGTGTGCCGCCGCCGAAGGCCACCGTGGCGAACGCGGCGTCGCCCAGTGCGCTCGTGACCGCCGCGGCCTGGCGTTCGAGCGCGTCCAGGTAGGCACCCGTGAACTCCTCGGACGCCCCCGTGCGCGTGAACAGGTTGCAGAAGCCGCAGCGCATCTCGCACAGCGGGACGTGCAGGTAGAGGAACAGCGCGGACCGGTCCTGCGCGGCCCACACGTCCCGCAGCGGGGGGCGGGGGGACAGCGGGCGGTAGGCCGTCTTGTGCGGGTACGCGTAGACGTACTGCTGATATGGGCCGGTGTACTGCTGGTGTGGGGCGGTCATCGGGAACCCCGGAGGAGACCTCGGCCTTCAGGCCGGGGAGGAATCCGGCCCCTTGCGGAGCGGGGCAGGCAGCAGCGGTTCGCCGTCAGGCGTACCGCCGCTGGAGAGCCCGGCGCACCGGGTGGCTGGTCTCGCTGTTCGGTGGGCGACGGTGGTTCGTCGTGGTCTCGGAGAGGCGGGTGTGCAGGTCGCTCTGAGGTCACAGAGAGACCTGCTTCACGGTCCCGCCGCCAACCTATGATCATTTCATCTCCAGGTTCCGGTTGTCTCCCGACGCGGCGCAGGTCGAAGCCCTGCTCGCGCAGTGCGGCCATGCCCGGTATGTGTGGAACCTCGGCCACGAGCAGCGTGCGGCCTACCGGCCCGGGCGTGGGCCGACGCCCGGGTACCACGAGCAGGCGCGGCAGCTGACCGAGGCGCGGGCGGAGCATGCGTGGTTGGCGGCGGGTTCGCAGATCGTGCAGCAGCAGGCGTTGCGTGACCTGGACCAGGCATGGCGGAACTTCTTCAACGGCACGCACCGCAGGCCCGGGTTCCGCCGGCAGGGTGTGCACGAGGGGTTCCGGATCGTGGGCCCGGCCGCGTCGCGGGTCCGCCAGGACAACGGGAGGTGGTCGTCGGTGCTGGTCCCGAAGGTCGGCTGGGTGCGGTTCCGCCGCAGCCGGACCGTTGCCAGGGCACGGCGGGGCAGCAACCGGCGTGGCCGGATCAAAGGACAGATCGCCCGGCTGAAGGCCCGGGAGGCGGACCGGCGCAAGGACTGGGTGGAGAAGACCTCCACCGATCTCACCCGCCGGTACGACATGATCCGGGTCGAGGATCTGAACATCCAGGGAATGACCCGTTCCGCCCGGGGCACGGTCGACAACCCGGGGCGGAACGTGGCGCAGAAGGCCGGGTTGAACCGGGGCATCCTCGCCAATGGCTGGGGGCTGCTCGTCCGACGGTTGGAGCAGAAGGCCCCGGGCCGGGTCGAGAGGGTCCCGGCCGCGTACACGAGTCAGCGGTGCTCGGCCTGCGGGCATACGGCGCCTGGGAACCGCGAGAGCCAAGCGGTGTTCCGGTGCGTCGCCTGCGGGCACACGGCCCACGCCGACACCAACGCGGCCTGCAATATCGCGGCCGGACGGGCCGTGACCGCGCGGGGAGGCACGGTGCTGGCCGGGCCCGTGAACCGCGAACCTCAACAACACGAACTCCTGTTCGGGTAGTTGGAATCCCTCTCGTTCACGAGAGGGAGGACGTCAAGCCAGCACGAACTCCCCGTATGGGACGGTCCAGACGACGTCGTGGCCGAGACGGTGGCCGTGGTGGCCGTCCTCGCCGTACGCGGTCCCGTGGTCCGAGCAGACGATCACGAAGCAGGGGCGGCGCATCAGCGCGAACAGGCGGCCGAGCTGCCGGTCGACATAGCGCAGCGCCGCGGCGTGGGATTCGCGCGAGTCGCCCTGGTCGCGGGTGGCACCGGCCAGGTAGAACCAGTTGGGCTGGTGCAGTGCGGCCACGTTGAGCAGCAGGAACAGCCGCCGGTCGGGAGGAAGACGCCGCATCACCTCGCCGACCCGGTCGATCTGGTGGGCCAGCGAGTCGGGGTCGGTCACGCCGAACCGGGGCTCCCAGTGGCTTTCGGTGAACAGGCCCGGAAGCACCGAGCCGAGCGGGCTGAGCTTGTTGAAGAAGCCCACACCGCCCACACAGACCGTGTGATAGCCGATTTTCGCCAGGCCGGCCGGGAGGTCCGGGGCGTCGAACACCCAGGTGCCGGATGCGGTGGTCTCGCTGCCAGGGAACCGCGCGGCGAACAGGCGCGGGTGTGGGTGTGGGCCGGGCCGCGCCGGGGTCGGCAGGAAGCCGGCAAGCATGGCGGCGTGTGCCGCGTAGGTGAAGCTGCCCGGGGTGTGGCGGCGTTCCCAACGGCCGTCGGGCAGCAGGCCCCGGAGGGTGGGTGTCCGCCCGGCGGAGGTGAGTTCGGCCGCGACGTCGTAGCGGAGGGTGTCGAGCGTGACCAGCAGCAGATCATGGGTGCCGACGATCTCGCTCATGTCACGCATGCCGCCGCCGCCCCGGCCTCTCGTGCCGCCATCGCTCCCGGCCGCTCATGCCGCCGCCGCGTGCGCCGCCAGGGCCGCGCGCACCTGGGCGGCATGCACCTGAGCGGTGTAGGTATCCAGGCCTTCGGCCCAGGTGCCCGGCAGCCCGGTGATGCCGGGCAGCAGATCGCCGAACGCGTTGATCTCACCGACCGCGACCTGCCGCCAGCCGATCTGCACAAGCAGGTCGACACCGACCATGAGGCTGCCGGGAAAGCACGCGGCGGCCCGCGCGCACACGTCGAGCGCATGCTCCCAGCCGGTGGAGCCGAGGGCGTCGCGCACCGCGCTCACCGAGCCCCGCGCCCCGCCGAGGTGCAGGTTGGTCATCGGGGAGCGGCTTGTCCGCACGACCACATGAGTCGGCTCGCCGGCGATCACCACCACCCGCAGGTCGAGGACACGCCCACCGAGCGCGGCCTTGGGCAGCCACCGCTCCACGTGCAGCCCGTCCGGCGCCAGCTCGTCGATCAGCTGGGCCACCTCAGGCTCGGTCTCGTAGGCCCGGACCCGCAGCGCGTTGACGAGACCGGTGCCGATGCGCGCGGCGGAGGTGACGGCTCTGACCCGCCCGCCGCGCGCGGCCCGCAGCGCCACGACGCCGGATGCGGACGAGCCGTGCGCCGGTTTGACGAACACCTGGCCCATGCCCGCCTGCGCCATCCGCGCCCGCAGGTCGGCATAGTCGTGGACGGGTGGCAGTGCCTCGGGGACGGGCACACCCGCCGACCGCAGCCGGGCGTGGCAGCGCCTCTTGTCGCACATGACGGCGATCTCGTCGACGTCGCCGAGCGGCTGGGCGCCCGAAGCCGTGGCCGCGGCGGCGACGCGCCCCAGGCCCGCGGTGAAGGCCGCATACCACCGTGCACCCCCGCCCACCCGGGTCGGATCACCGGGCCCGCGCAGCAGCCTGTCCACCTCGGGGTCGCCTCCGGGTGAGTCGATCCGTAGCAGTGAGCCGGGCACGATCGGCAGCGCTCCGCCGGGCACGATCGGCGGCTCGCCGCCGTGCAGCACCTGCGCCCAGCCGACGACCCGGGGTGCGGCCAGGCCCGCCGAGCGGCACGCGGCCGTGAACAGTTCGGTGCGCCGGTCGCCCGGGGCCCCCACCACGGTGAACATCATTCGGAGACCGCGGTGTAGAACCAGTCGTCCTCCGCCTCCTCCTGCTGACCGAGGTCGATCTCGACGCCGGGCAGCACGGCGCCGACACGGTTCATCGCGGCGTCGGTCAGGAAGTGATGGTGCAGGTCGAGGCGCTCGAGGTGGGTGAGCGGCTGGCCGGACAGCAGCGACTCGGCTCCCCGGTCGGTCAGGGTGCCCAGGGCCAGGCTGAGCGACGCCAGCCGCGCGACGACCGGAGCGCCCGCCACAGCCGCGGCGACCTCGTCCGCGATCTGGGCGTTCTCCAGCCCCAGATGCCGCAGGGCGGGCAGCCGCTCGCCGCCCAGGATCCCGGCGAGGTCGGCCACCGTCGCGTCGCCGCCGTAGTTGTCGGTACCCAGCCACAGATCGAGGTGTTCCAGGGCCGGCAGGTCGCTCCCGCCGACGGCCCGCACCACCGAGGCGGGCAGCCCACCCGCCTCGAACCGCAGCGTCCTCAGCGTGCCGTGGTGGACGGGGCTCAGCGCCAGCCCGTCGCTCCCGCGGACCCCCAGGTACTCCAGCGCGGGAAAGGCACCGAACAGGCGGGTGACGTCGGACTGCTCGATCCAGGAGATCTCCGCCTCCTCCAGCACGATGTCGCCCAGGAACAGCGCGCGCAGCGCGGGCAGCCGGTCGGCCGCACCCACCAGCAGGTCGACCGGGTTCGCGGGGTTCTTCGTGTCGTAGGACGCACCCCAGTAGCCGATGACCAGATGGGTCACCTCCGCGGGCGGGACCTCCGCCAGGAACTTCTGGAAGACGCCGCCGAGGTCGGGACCCTCGAACCAGGTTCTGATCCGCCAGGCGACGTCACCGGGCGAGGCCGGCGCGCCCGAGCCCGCCGGCCCGAAGTACCGATCGGACGACTCGCCGTCGTGCTCGTACCGAAAATCGACCACCGGCTTGCCGGCGAGCTCGGTGAGGTGCTCGTTGATGGTCATCTGGCCCCCTTCGCGGTGACTGTCGGGAACCGTCCTATCAGCTGCCACCGACATGATCGGGTCGCCAGCCGCCCCGGCAGACCCGTCTGAGGCTCGAAGCCGAGGTCACCGGCACAGTCCCGCGGACAGTCAGAACACAGGATGATCCGGGAGACGGCGAGATGTGGCCCCGCACCGCTGGCCCGGCCACAGCTGCCCGACCCACCCGGAGGCGGCGGTGCGCGGCGCCGCGACACGGCCGGTCGTGATGACGGCGGGTCCGGAACGGACCGGGTTTCCGGCGGAAATGCCGAGTTCGTGGACATCCTCGCCCGGCAGCGGGGCCCACCGCAGGCTGAACACGACCCGCACCCAAAAAATTCTCACCCAACGCGCCAGCCCGGGCACCCATGGTGCTCGACGAGGTGGATGCTGCAGGCTATTGTTCCGATCTCGGGAGGGGTCCCATCGCGTCGAGTCGTCTTCGAGTCGTCTCGACACTGCGGTCACGGAGGTTCCTCCCTGATGCTGCCCTCTTCTCCTTGTTCTCCTTCCCGCGCCGCCGCGGCGCTTCTTCGCCGGGCCGTGATCGGCACGGCGACGACGGCGGGTGTCGCCATCATGATCACCGGTTGCTGGCCCCTCGGCGACGGCGCTTCCAGCCGTCCCCTGGCCGCCGCCACCGCTGCTCCTGTTACCGGCACCGCGGCCGCGGTGCCGCCTTCGGGTTTCGGTGGGCACATCCCGACGACCACGCCCGGCGACACGGCGGGGGCCACGGCCGCGGCGCCGGGCTCCGATCCGGCGCTCGGTTCGGGACAGCCGGCAGCGCCACCGGCCGGTTCCACGGCGACCGGTTCGACCGCCGGGCGACCCCCCTCGTCCCCCGGCGCCGGCACCGCCATCTCGACACCGGCGGCGGCAGCACCGGCGCAACCGCCGGCCCCGCCACCGGCGCAGCCGCTCGCCGCCCCGGCCTCCGGGCGGATCCAGCCGGGCACCGTCTACCGGGGCCGCGCGACGCACTACGGCGCTGACGGCGGGGGCAACTGCATGTTCGACCGGCTGAACGACCCGGCGATGCCGGTCGTGGCGATGAACGAGGCCGACTACGAGACCGCACGCGCCTGCGGTGCCTACATCCAGGTAACCGGCCCCGGGGGAAGCGTGGTCGTCAAGGTCACCGACCGCTGCCCCGAATGCGCCCCGGGGCAGCTCGACCTTAGCGAGCAGGCGTTCGCCCGCATCGCCGGCGGCGTGCCGGGGCTGGTGGACGTCACCTGGCGGCTGGCCAGCCCGTCGGGCCTCGGAGCCGTGCAGTACAAGGTGAAGGAGGGTTCGTCGGCCTACTGGCTCGCCCTCCAGGTCCGTCAGCACCGCAACCTGGTCACCTCACTGGAGGTGCGGGTCAACGGGGTGTGGACGCCGCTGCGGCGCGAGATGTGGAACTACTTCATCGCGCCGAACGGCCTCGGGCCGGGTCCGTTCACGGTACGGATCACCGATGTCTTCGGTGAGCGGCTCGTCCACACCGTCAGCCTGTCGCCGGGTACGACCCAACAGGCCACCGGCCAGTTCGCCCAGCGCTGAGTCCTGTCACAGATCGCGGCCGGGGTCTCCGATGATCCCTGATGATCTCTGATGACCCCGGCGGGCGCCGCTGCCGGGCAAGATCTGCCCCATCGGGGATCCCGCACCACCGCACGGCACTGATCTTTTCGCCGCAAAATAGACATATTCGGAGTCGATACTCCTGGCGACCCGCAAGAAAGAAGGATTCTGGTTGTCGGCACGACCAAAATCGTTCACTCTTGCGACTCGACAAACCGGGCTACCGGGCTACCGGCCCACCGGGCTACCGGGCGCTCGGAAGCCCGGCCGCGGTTGTGCGAGCGGCAGCCCCGACCCGCCGCGGCGGTCGGCCGGTCGGCGCCAGGAGGGCGGGTACGACCCGCTTTCCCAGCGCCGACCCGGCGGTTCGCGCCGGCGTCACCTCAGGGGGACGGGGTGAGCTCCTTGCCGGTGCCGAACTCGCGGAGCTTGCCGTCCCAGGTGATCTTGCCGTCCTTCACGTGGGCGGTGGTGTAGGCGGGGTTGTAGATCGCGGCGTAGGGCAGCGTGCTCTTGGCGGTGAAGTCGACGGGTGCGGTCAGCCCGCCGGTCTCGACCTTGCTCAGCTTCTTGATCCCGGCCAGGATGGATGCTCTGTCCACGGTCTGGACCGAGGACGCCACCTGCGCGAAGATCTTCACTCCGAGCCAGCTGTTGAGGCTGAGCTCGTCCACCTTCCCGTCGGGCTCATAGGCTTTCATGTCCTCGTTGAACTGCTTTCCATACGGGGTGGAGGTGTCCCAGGCCGGCGGGAGAACCAGGCCGATCGTGGCCGGGCCGTCGGCGCCCATGGTCTTGAGCTGATCCTGGTCGAAGGCGCTGCCCGCGAATGCGACCGTTCCCTCGTACCCGGTGGCGCGCAGCGCCTTGACGGCCACGCTCGTCTGCGCGGCGAAGGTCAGCCAGACCACCGCGTCCGGGGAGTTCTGGGTGGCCTGCTGGGCCGGTGCGCTCAGATCCGCCGTGGACGGAGCGAGCTGGACGTTGTTGACCACCTCGACGCCCGCCTTGCTGAAGACGTCGTTGACCGTCTTGCGGATGACGTCGGCAGTGGGGATGTCCAGGGTGACCAGGCCGATACGCTTGGCCCCGCTCTTCACGACGTCCTGTGCCAGGCCGTGGAAGCCGACGACGACCGCGCCGTTGACGTTGAAGGCGAGCGAGTTGGTGAGGTCGAAGCCCGACACCGGGTACTGCCCGATGATCGGCATCTGGGCGGCCTCGATCTGGGCCTTGGTGGCGTCGTGGTAGTTGTCGGACCCGCCGGCGATCGCGACGATGTCCTTGTCGGCGAGGATCTCGCGGTAGCAGTTCGCCGAGTCGGTCGCGTTCTGGTGGTTGTCGCAGAGCTTCAGCTCGAGGGGCCGGCCGTCGATCCCGCCGCTCTTGTTGATCGCCGCCACCGCCGCCCGGGCGCCCGTGGCGTACTCGGGGTTGCTGCTGACCCCGCCGCTCAGGCCCCCGATGGCAGCGATCTTGATCGGCTGACCGGTGAGGCCGCCGGATAAGTCGGCCTTCGCCTCGTCGTCTCCTCCGCCGCCGCAACCGGCCAGCACCGCCACGAGTGACACCGCCGCCGCGAACGCGGCCACGGGCGTCCTCGCGCTTCTTCCGAGCATTCCTATCCCCATTCTTGTGGACGAGCGAGGTGGTTCAGCAGAGATGGTTCGGGTGAGGTGCTTCAGGAGAGGTAGAGGGCGGCCAGGCCGTCGAGGTCGGTGAGCCACCTGCTCGCGGGGCTTTCGTCGACAATCTCGCCGCGGCGCATCACATAGGCCCGGTCCGCTCGGCTCAGCACTGACCGTGCGTTCTGCTCGACGACGACCACCGCGACGCCACGGTCGGCCGTCTCTCGCACGGTGTCAAGTAGGCGTTCACGTACCAGTGGAGCGAGGCCGAGAGACAGCTCGTCGATCAGCAGCAGCCGCGGAGCGCGGGCGAGCGCCAGTGCGAGGGCGAGCATCTGCTGCTCGCCACCCGACAGCAGCGCGGCGCGGTGCCGGGAGCGGTCCGCGAGCGTCGGGAACAGCTCGATCGACTCCGCGCCGCCCCGGACGAGCCGCAGCGACTGCCGGACGGTCAGCCCCGGGAAGACATGGCGCTCCTCGCCCATGAAGGACACGCCCCGGCGGGCACGCCGATAGACGGGAACCCGGTTGCACGGCTCCCCGAAGAGGCGGATCTCGCCGCTCGTCGGCCTGCTGTACCCGGCCAGCGTGCGCAGCAGGGTGGTCTTGCCCGCGCCGTTCGGGCCAAGCAGCGCCACCACCTCACCGGGGCGCACCTCGAGGTCGATGTCGCGCAGAACGGGCACCCGCCCGTAACCGGCCGACAGCCCGCGCGCCTCGATCGCGGCCGAAGGTCCGGACTGCTCCGACTCCGCCGGGGACTTCTCGGGAACCGTCGACACGCCGCCGTGTCCGCCGCTACGGCCACCACCCGGGCCACCATCACCCATCCGTCATCCTCCGTACTCTGAGAGTAACTGGCAGCGCCGACGCCAAATAGCCCGCGGAAAGGGCCTGCCGGGCCGTCGACATCCGCCCACCGCCGCATCCCACGGGGTCTTGCGAGTGAATGCTCACGACCTTACGCTGCCAAACAGGGGTCCGCAATGGCCTTCGTGGTGGCCGGCCAGCCGAATGCGCGCGGCCGGCCGGCCACCACTCGTTCCTGAGCTCTGGGGGTGTCATGGATCCGCGGACCATCCTGCAGTTCGCGTTATTAGGCCTCGGCGTCGGCGGCGTCTACGCGGTCAGCGCGGTCGGAATCGTTGCGATACACCGCGGGTCACGAACAATCAACTTCGCGCACGGCGGCATCGCGCTGTGGGGCGCGCTTCTCTTCTACTGGATGCGCGACAGTCACGACGTACCAAGCATTCCGGCGGCGGTGCTGACCCTGCTGGCGGCGGCGGTGTTCGGCGCCGGGGTCTACCTGCTCGTCATACGATTCGTCCGGCACCGGACGCAGCTGTCCCGCATGGTGGCGACCCTCGGTCTGCTCGGGCTGCTGATCGGCCTGGCGCACACCGTGTTCGAGAACGCCCCGCGGGTGCCCGACAGCGCCTTCCCCTCCGGCGGGGTGGACGTGTTCGACCAGAAGATCCCGTACGAACGGATCATCATCTTCCTGATCGCCGTGGTGGTCGTCCTGGGGCTCGCGGCCTGGTCGGCGAGCGCCCGGCTGCCACTCATGACCAGGGCGATGGCGGAACACGAGTCCGCCGCCCAGGCACTCGGCGCGTCACCGCACCTGCTGGGCAGCCTCAACTGGGCGCTCGGCTCGGCGCTGGCCGCGGCGAGCGGCATCCTCGTCGCGCCCATCGTAGGGCAGTTCGACACCGCGATGCTCCAGGTGATGGCGTTCGCGCTGGCCGCGGCCCTGCTCGGGCGGTTCGACAGCTTCGGGCTGGCGCTGGCCGGCGGTGCCGCGCTCGGCGTGGGCGAGAGCGTGGTGACGCACCTGGTGGCGGAGCATGTGCCGAGCCAGTTCCAGCTGGGCTGGCCGCAGACGGTGCCGTTCGTCGCCGTCATGGCGATCCTCGTGCTGCGCCGGGACGGCGCGAGCAACCGGCTGCCCGCGGTGCCCGCGGCTCCGGTCGCCGCCGGGCTGTTCCGGCCCGTCCCGGCGGTGATCGCGCTTGCCGGGGCGGTCGCCGTGCTGCTGTTCGGCAGCGCCCAGTGGCAGGACGCGGCGATCCTCTCCGTGGTCTTCGGCATCCTGGTGCTGTCGCTGGTCGTCCTGATCGGCTACGCCAACCAGATCAGCCTGGCGCAGATGACCGTGGCCGGCCTCGGCGCCTACGCCGCGGTCCGCCTCGATCTGGACATCCATCTGCCGTTCGTGCTCGCCCCGGTCGCCGGAGCCGTGGTCGGAGCCGTCGCCGGCCTCGTCGTCGGCCTTCCCGCCCTGCGGGTCCGGGGCATCAACCTCGCCATCCTCACCATGGGCCTGGCCGTCGCGGTCTCCGGAGTGCTCTTCGACAGCACCCACTACACCGGTGGCATCGCCGGTTCGCAGCCACACCCGCCGACGCTCTTCGGCCTCGACGTGGACGCGGCACGCCATCCCGACCGGTACGGGCTCGTCGCACTGTTCTGGCTGGTGGTCGCGGCCGGCGTGGTGGTCGCCGTCCGGCGCTCGGGGCTCGGGCGCCGGCTGCTCGTCGTGCGGACCAACGAACGCGCCGCCGCGTCCGTCGGGATCAGCGTCGCGCGGGCCAAGCTCTCCGCCTTCGTGATCTCCTCGGCGATGGCCGGCGCCGCCGGTGTGCTGCTCGGGTTCCGCAGTTCCTCGGTCACGTTCACCCAGTTCTCGTTCCTGGAGTCGATCAACCTGGTGAGCCTCGCCGTCATCGCCGGCGTCACCGCGGTCAGCGGCGGTCTGCTCGGTGGGGTGCTCGCCTTCGGCGGCCTGGTCTACCTGGTCATCGCCAAGCTGCACATCGGCTTCATCACGGACAACTACGCGACGATCTTCGGTGCGGCGCTGGTCGTCACGGTGCTCCTGCACGAGAACGGCGTGGCCTGGCGGCGCAGCTTCCAGCATGACCCGGCGCCGATCCCGCCGGGTGAACAGCCGGCGCGGGCCGGTACCGCACTGGTCGCCGCGGACGTCTCGGTGCGCTTCGGTGGTGTCGCGGCCGTCAGCGACGTGTCCCTTCGTGCCCTGCCCGGTACGGTGACCGGCCTGGTCGGCCCGAACGGAGCCGGCAAGACGACCCTGCTCGACGCGATCGGCGGCTTCGCGGCCACCAGCGGCGGCCAGGTGCTGCTCGGCGACCGGACCCTCGGCGCGGACGGCGCCGACGCGCGGGCCCGCGGCGGGCTGGGCCGGGTCTTCCAGGCCGGCGAGCTGTTCGAGGACCTGACCGTCGCGCAGAACCTGCGGGTCGCGGCCGAGAACGCGGGCGGTACCGACGGGCGGCTGACCGCACCGGCCCGGGCCGCGCTGGAGCGCTTCGGGCTGACCGAGGACCTGCCGCGGCTGCCCACCGAGCTCCCGATGGCGAAACGTCGCCTCGTCGGCATCGTGCGTGCGCTGGCCAGCAATCCCGCGGTGGTGCTCCTCGACGAACCGGGGGCCGGCCTGTCCATCACCGAGATCAGCCAGCTGGCCGCCCACCTGCGCGACCTCGCCCACGACTGCGGGCTCACCGTGCTGGTCGTCGACCACGACATGGCGCTGGTGATGTCGGCCTGCGACCGGATCGTCGTGCTGCACCAGGGACGAGTCCTCGCCGAGGGCACCCCGGAGGAGATCCAGGCCGACGCGACGGTCCGGGAGGCGTACCTGGGCGACCCGACGGATCCGGCATCGGTGGACCCGGCACCAGCGGACACGGCACCAGTGGATCCGGTACCGGATCCGTCCCTGGCCTGAGCCGCCCGGCAGGGGCTGCCCCTGACCGGTGACGAGGATGACCCTCACGTGAGTGGGACGACCAGACGACGCGGACCGCAACGGTGGGCAGTCCGGAGGAAGGCCCACCGTTGCGGTCCCCGCGCCGAGCTGCTGGTCGCGATCGACGGTCTGATCAGGGTCGGTCGACCTGACCGCGCCAGGATCCGGATTCGGTTCCCCGCTCCTCGATGAAGGCCTTGAAGCGCCTCAGATCGGCCTTCACCCGCCGGTCGTCCGCGCCGACGGCCGCACCGATCTTCTCGGCGACGCCTTCGGGCTGCCAGTCGAGCTGGACCGTCACGCGGGTCTCGTCGGGGTTGAGCCGGTGGAAGGTGACGACCCCGGCGTGGGTGGGGCCGTTGGTGCTTTTCCAGGCGACCCGCTCGTCGGGCAGTTGCTCGGTGATGGTCGCGTCGAACTCTCGGTCCTGTCCGCCGATCCTGACATGCCAGCGCGTGTGGGTCTCGTCGACCTGCCGGATCGACTCGACGCCGTTCATGAAGTGCGGGAAGGATTCGAACTGGGTCCACTGGTTGTAGGCAGTGCGGACCGGTACGGCGACGTCGATCGACTCCGCGACGGTGGTGGCCATCAGGTCTCCTCCTGGTAGTGGACGTTGTCCTTGACGCCCCTTCCCACAACGAGGACGGCAACACCGAGTCGGCCCAGCGTTGTGGGAAGGGATGCGGAAAGCCGCGCGGTCACGAGCGGACCGCGGTTTCCCGGGGGCACACGTCGGCCGCGAGTCGGTCACGTACGTGCGCAGGGCCGGCGCACGGCGGCGACTGTCCATGCGCGAGTGCGCGCGCGCCCGACGCATTATGCCGAGACTGCGGGGTAAGCGGTAGATCATGAGCGAGATCGCACGGCCGGGCACCGCGAACGAGCGTACGGAAAGCGTGGACGAGGAATTCGGAGGCCGAGCGGCCGGCGAGTCCGCTCAGGCCCGGCGTAATCGAAACTGGGCAGAGATTCTGCAGGAGATACGAGTCGCCCAGACCGGGGTGCAACTACTGGCGGCGTTTCTGCTCGCGCTGCCGTTCCAGAGCAGGTTCGCCATTTTGAGCGACGGCCAGGAATGGTTTTATCTGGCTGTTGTGGCGCTGGCCGTCGTGGCTACCGGGCTGTTGGTGACGCCGGTCAGCCTGCACCGGGCGATGTTCCGCAAGCGGGAGAAGGAGAAGCTGGTCATGATCGCGAACCGGCTGGCACAGGCTGGCCTCGGCGTGTTCGCGGTGGCCGTGGCCGGCGTGGCAGTTCTCATCTTCGACGTGACGAAGGGTGTTACCGCCGGCGTCACTGCCGGAGTGATCACACTGGTGCTGTTCATCGCGCTGTGGGTTGTGGTGCCCGTCGCCGTGCAGTCCGTCCCGGCTGAGGGCGACTGATCGAAGCCGGTGCCCGTCGTCCTCCCGGAGGTGTTCTCCGACGGGTGCGTCCTTTACGGCGACCGCCGACCGGCGATGTCGCCTACCGGACCGACTGATCCGCCGGCTCGCGGTCTGCGGGCGGAACCAGGGAGGAACGCCCGTGCCGCCACGCGGTGAGGATCTGTTCGGCGCACCGGCCCTCGATCGCCATGATGGCGCGGGCACCGAAAAGCACGTCGGCGCCGAGCGCCGGCTCAGCGCGCACCAGGCCAGCCGCCAGCTCCTGCGAGGCGACGGTCTGATGATGTGCGTCGGCCACGACATGGACCACGAAGAAGTGTCGCGTTCCAGCCGGGAGGCCGTGCCTGCGCAGGGCCGCGTCGTAGGCCTCCATCGGCTCGACAGAGGTCATCTCGAAAACGGCGAGGTGTCCGACGAGCGCGCCGCGCCACCGGCGGTGCAGGCCGAAGTAGGACGCAAGGTTCACCGAGGCGAGAGTCGGTCCGGGCACGCGGTCGAGATAGGCGCCGTAGCGGGCGTTCAGGCCGAGCCCGCGCATCGTCAGGCCGAAAAGGATCTGGTGAATGTCTCGGGTGGCGCCGTTGCCGTACTCGTCGGCCTGGATCTCGACCAGAGCAGCCTTTGCCGGCCCGGTCAGCCGAGGAATGGCCCAGGAATGTGGGTCCGCTTCCTTGAGCTGGAGAGGCGAACGGTGGATGGCGAACTCCCGGAACTCGTCAAGGGTGCCGGCGTCGGCGAGGTAACGCGACAATGAAGGCCCGGACGGCGCCGTGATGATTTCCCGAAGCGCCGCGGGAATGGAATCGGCGTCCTGGCTGTCGCACTCTGGCGAGGGAACCGTCGCCGCTTCCTGGCGGATCCGGGATTCCAGCTCGTCCTCCAGCTCGTGGCGCAGCGTGAGCAGTGCGGGCGACCATTCCCAGCGCTCGTCGACCCCGGCGAAACCGCGGTAGTGCAGCTCGTAAAGACAGTAGAGGGCCAACGCACCGTCCTCGCCATAGAGGAGGTCGTCGCCGGCCCGTGGAACCGGACCGAGGTTCGCGCCTGCTCGCGCCGGCTGCCGAAGAGTGCCCGTGACAAAGGCGCTGAGCGGCCCTCGGGGGCGCGGCAGCCGGCCGGGCTGTAGATCTTCCGGCCGGGGCACGGTTCCATATGCGCTATCTGGCGGGGCTTCCTGGATGCTGGCCGCGGCGGCGCCATCGACTGCCCAACCGCGGGCGGTCCCCGCCCCCGAGGGGCTGGCGGCAGAGGAGGTCACGGGCCCCTCCGCACGCTCGCCCCGGCGGCCATGACCCCGCGCAGGACGTCCGCGTTCGGGTCGAGGGTGTTTGCGTCCGGGGCAAAGCCATCCGGGCCGGATTCCCGGCCCACGCTGGTCAGCCTCCCCCGCCGACCGGCACGTAGCAAGGTGACTCCGGCCAGGAGGTAGCCGGCCTCGGAGCTGAAGGCGCGACCCTCGGCGTGCAACTCCCGGAGCCGCCGGTGGACCACCGGCTCACGGCTGTGGCGGCCGAAGGGGATCGGCCGGGCGCACCAGTCGGCGACGAGATAGCCCGAGCACGCGGCGTGGTCGATCACTCCGAGGGGGTCCGCGATCGAGGCCATCATGAGCATGAGGACGTCAAACGGTCCGGACAGCAGCCGACGCGTCACCTCCGCACCGCTTTCCCCACCCCACAGCTCGGGGGCGGACGTGTCACCCGTAGGGGCGGCCAGGTATGGCGGGTTGGCGATCGCGACCCGCTCCGGGCCGTCGAGGCCCTGGTCGAAGAAGTCACCTGGCTCGACGGAGTAGCCGGGCGGCGCTTTCAGCGCCACCAGCCGGCTGGCCATCCGGAATGATTCCGGGTCGCGCTCGAAACCTCGGACCTGAACCGGCACCTCGCAGCGCCGCAACGCCTCGACGATCGGCAGGCCCGACCCGGCCCCGAGTTCGACGACACCGTCGCGCAGGTACGGAGCCGCCGACGATGACGTCAGCAGACGTTCGACGCACCAGGCATAGAAAGTCGACTCGACCGGGTCGTAGAACATGCCTGCCCCCCTCATGGGCGCACTCGCCACGGCGCGCATCCGTACCGCGGACCTGCCCGGGAACGCGGGCGGTAACACCCGGCCTTCATCTCTCGGTCAGGCGCGGACCGGCTCCTCGGCACCGGCCCGCTCGTCCTCCTCGGCATCGGCCCGCTCGTCGGGCTCCGAGTTCTGGTCACTGGATTCCGGACTGCCACCCTGGCCGCGGGACGTCGCCGGCACCTGATCGTTCTCGTCATGGGTGGCCTGTGCGTCTTCCAGGTCCCGCGTGTTCTCGCCACTCTCGTCGGATTCGTCGTCCGGGGAGCGCACGACTTCACCGTCGCGGATCTCACCCCGCCAGGAACCGGTGGCCTCTCCGCGGAGCGTGATGAAGCGGCGGAAGTGCTTCAGATCCAGTCGTGCTCGCCGCCCGCCCGCGCGCCAGATGTTTCCGGTCTTCTCCATGAAGCCGCTGGGGTAGTACTCCATGGCCAGCAGCACACGGGTCAGGTCGTCGGCGAGCGGGTGGAAGGTGACCGCGCCCTTGACGGAGCCTTTCGCTCCTTCGGAGGTCCAGACGATCCGGCGGTCGGGAACCTGTTCGGTGACCTTCGCCTGCCAGCTGCGACGGGACTTGAAGACCTTGACACGCCAGTTCTGCTCGGTCTCGCTCTTGGCTTCGACCGCCTCGACACCCTTCATGAACTTGGCGAATTCGGCATACTGGGTCCACTGGTCGAAGGCCACGGACACCGGGACACCGATGTCCACCGACTCCTCGATGTTCGTCGCCTTGGGTGGGCCGCCTTTTCCGCCGGCGCCGCCCTTGGCCGCGCCGAGAGCCCCCTTCACCTTGTCCTTGACGTTCGACATGACCGACCCGGCGGCCGCCCTGAGTGGAGACTGGCCCTCGGCCAGGCGTCTCGCGCCGTCTATGAGCGACGAGGTCTGCCCGCCGGAGTCACCCAGGTCATTGAGCTTGTCCGTGCCGGAGGAGAGACGTTCGCCGATACTGCCGGCCAGCCGGCTGCCGCCCGCCTTCGCAAGGTCCTGCACCTGGTCGGCGAGCCTTCTGGTCGCCGGGTTGTTCAGGAGAACTCCGGTCAGCCCTTTCGATTGCTCCGTCGGCCGCGTCATCGCGAACCTCCACCGGTCGATGCCTGCGTCCGCTCGCGCGGGCCACGGAGGGCATCCCTGCGCCGCCCGCCAGACCTGTCGGGAACCCTGCGGTCGGCGGCGTCGTGGCCGTCGCCGGCGCCACGATCCTGGCCTGCCTCGTGCTGGCCCTCCTCGTGCTGGCCCTCCTCGTGCTGGCCGGTCGTGCTCGTTTCGTCGCCGCGGCGCGGCGAACCGCTGTCGCCGTTCTGGCCGGTGCCCGGCACCACCGAGGTGGCGACGTCCTCCACGGCGCCGCGCACCGCCTCGCCCTCGTCGCGGGCGAGCTTCTCCGAGCCGCCCAGTGCGGCTGTCAGCCGCTCGGTTCGCTGCGCCAGCGTGTCGGAAAGCCGGTTGATCTGGGACTCGTACACAGCGACCGCGGCACGCCGACCGGCTTCGGTAGCCGGGCCCTTGAGCTGATTGATCAACTGCTCGCCGTCGGTGGAGCGCGTGAGTCGGCCGACCTGGTCGCGCAGGATGTCCTTCGCGTGGTAGTTGCGGCCGGAAAGCCACATGCCCAGGCTGATGGCGGCCTTGGCCTTCTTCGTCCGGCCAAGGACATACCCTCCCATCAGTGCCAGGGCGCATTTGACGTTGCTCATCAGGGCTCCTTTCGCTCCCGGTCGTCGCGCGTGCCGCCGCTACCCGCGCGGTCGGCGGGCTCGCGGGTGTTCCGCTGTTCGCCTTCCCCGCCCCAGCCCCATCGGCCCGAACCGCCGAAGGCGTCGCCGGTGGTGTCCGCGGCGGGCGCTGTCGTGAGGACGCGGGCCGGGAAGTCGACGAAGTCGACCGCGGGCAGCGGTCCGACGTAGTCGACCTTCAGGGACGGACGGGCCGCCCGGACGCGCTCCACGGCAGCGTCGAAATCGGGCAGCCTGTCAGCAGGCACGAGAAACGCCCAGCTGAGGGCGGGGTCCTCCGGGCCGCCGTGATGCCGCCGAGGCCGGTCCGCGCGTGCCAGCGGACGCAGGTCGTCCAGGATCTCCTCCGCCTGTGCGGTCCGGCGGGCGACGACGAGGTCCGCGATCTGCTGGCCGAGCTGGATGCGGGCGTCCAGATCATCTGGAGGCGGAGCGTACGCCAGCGGGGTCCCGGCCACCGCTTCCGCGAGTTCGACCTGCTCCTCCTCCTCTATGTCGAGATACAGCTCGACCAGGCCGTCGATCGCGTCCAGTTGCTCGGGCAGGCCGTCCTGGACAGGTTCGAGGACCTCGGTGCGGACCGATTCGTCGTCCGGGGCGACCGTTCCCAGCCGCACCGGGAGCACCGGGCCATCGGCGAGCAGCCGCTGGAGGATCTCCAGATGTCTTATGGCTTCGTGTTCGCCCAGCTCGCCGAGGTCCGTCGTCTCGCTGACGACCGCGGCGAGCGGCCCCGAGCGCACCAGGCGAAGCGACGCCGCCGGGTGCCCGATGCCGAGGGCGGGGCCGGGGCCCGCGTCCCGCTCCTGGGCCGGCAGCGGATGGTCCGCCCGGACTATTCCGTAGAGCACGACAGGCATGGCTCAGCCTCCCCGGCCACCTCGCCGCTCCGCCGGAGCGGATCGCCCGGCGGGTATGTCCCGCGCGTCGGCGTCGGAGTGGGACGGCGACCCGCGCAGTACCTCGGCGACGTCCTCGGCGGTGTCCTTGAGCCCGCCCAGGGCTCCTTTGACCTTGTTGCGGGACGTGCCGTCGGTCACCTCCTTCATGAGTCCCGGCAGCCCCGCCACCTGCTCCTGCGGCTGCATGTCCAGCCGGTTCACGGCTTCGGCGAACCGGAGGTACGTGTCGACGCTGGCGATCACGATGCGCGCGTCGATCGTGAGGATCTCGATGCCGACCAGTGCGACACGTACGTAGGCGTCGATGACGATGCCCTTGTCGAGCACCACGTCGAGGACGTCGGCCAGGCCGCTGGGCCTGGGCGCCCGTCCCATGGGATAGCTGGCGACGGTCATGGCACTGTCCTCGCCTTCTCCCGGGGACCAGCGCCCCGGAAATTCGCCCTGGGATCGGCCGCGGCCCGCGGGCCGGGCCAGTCGTCGTCCGCGGCGAGCAGCCGGCCAGCCTGCGCCACGGCGGTCTGCGCCTCCTCGGCCGACAGGCCCAGCGACTCCCGTACCTGCACCAGGCTGGCGCGGATCTCCAACAGTGCACGGCCGAGATCGTCGATCTGCGTGGCGGTCAGCCCGCCGCCTTCCATCCGGCGGATGGCCTGCCGCTCCAGGACCTCCCGGAGCAGCTCCAGGACGACGACCACGAGCTGACCGAGCCCGCGCCCGACGTCCTCCGGGTCCGCGTCGAGTCGCAGGCGCGGGCCGTCACGGTGCCCGGCGGTCGTCATGGCCGGACCTCACCGGCTCCTTCGAGCGCGGTCTGGACGCCGACCAGAAGCAGGCGGAGATCAACCCGGAGGAGGTCCACCCCGGCGAGTGCGACGACCACGTCGCCGCTGACGACCGCGCCGGTGTCGACAAGCCTGTCCAACAGGTCCGCGAGCGGCTGCGCCGAGGTCCGCGCGGTGCGCCCCGGGCGGCGCGAGGGCGCCGAGGCGGTTCCGCGCGCCGAGCGGCGGGCAGGCCCCTGCGGGTGCCGCGGCAGTTCTTCCAGCCGCGGGAGCCCTTCCAGCCCTGGCTCTCCCGTTCCGGGCAGCCCTTCCACCCGGCCCCGTGGCCGTCGCCGGGTACCGGCGTCACCACCGCGGGGCCGCGGTGTCGGGACGAATCGCTGATCAGTCACGCTCTTCACCTGGTTCGTGCAGTGCACCGTCATCGGGCCACCCACCGTGCGGGACGGCGAACCGGTCGGACCGCCTCGCTCCCGGGCTCGGGCCGGGAGCCGCCGTCGGGCCCGGCGCGGCGCCCGGCCCGAGTCCAGCTCCCGGCCCGAGTCCGGCGCCGGCGCCGGACGTCCCATCCCCGCCGAGGGTCAGATGGACGAAGGAGTAGGGCGGCCAAGGCCCTGTCACCACGGCGGCGTAGCCGACCTCCGACAGGGACGGGGCCAGCCGCTCGGCCGTGTCGAGGAACTCCTCCTCCTCGTCGCGGTCGACGAGGTAGGCGCAGTCGAGGATCCGGCCCGGTCGGCTCGGGCGGCGGGCGACGTCACGCGCGTGCGCGAGCAGTTCCCGGCGCGTCCGGTCCACGAGGCGGGATATCTCCTCGCGCTGTCGTTCTTCCTCGCGCATCTCGTCTCGGCGGGCCGTCAGGTATGCGGTACCCGAGCCCGGGCTGGTGGTGCTTTCGCCGCCCCCGCTCGATCCCGCTCCGGCCGGTTCCGCTGCGTCGGTTTGCCCGGTCGGGGTCGGGACCGACTCGTCCGCGGCGAGACCGGTTGCGTCAGGTGCGGTCGGGCACTCGGCGTCGATCCGGAAGCCCCACTCGCGCGCGCCGCGCAGCGTGTCGAGCGCGCCGGTCAGCTCGTCCTCGGGATCGTCGAGGACGCCCATGGCCTCACGCTCGCCGGCGAGGACGGTCCCGAACCGGAGGGGCAGCACCGCGGCGCGGTCCTGCAGCTCCCGCAGAACCTGGTCATGGCCGCGCGCCAGGGCGGCGAGACGTCCCGTCTCGGAAAGGTCTTCCTCGATGTCGCTCAGCAGCGCCGGGTCGATGGCCGAGACCACGAGTGAGACCCCGCCACGCGTGACGGCATGGGCACCGGTGTCCGCGGCGAGGCCTGGCAGGTCATCGACATCGGTACCGGCAGGGACGATCCCATAGGCGTACAGCGCCCGATTCCGCTCGCTCCCCGCTGGCCGGTCGTCGCGACCGCCGGCCCTGGGTTCGTCGCGGCCGCCAGGCTGAGTGCCATCCTGAGGCGCGGCGAGGTGGTCGCTGGTCGCGAGGCGGTCGTCGGTCGCGACGTGGTCGTCGGTCGCGACGTGGTCGTCGGTCGCGAGGCGGTCGCCGCGGGACTCCGGCCGGGCAGGGGAGGACACCGATGCTCGGGACGCCCCGGACGAGGGCGGGCCCGCGGGAGACGAGGGCGCGGCTGCCGCAGCGGATGGCGCGCCTGCGGCCGTTCGCTCGCAGGCGACTCTGGTGATCTCCTGGGCCAGGAGCTGCGCGAGCTGCGCCCGCGCGACCTCACGGGCCTCGGCTACGGCGTCGGCCAGCACGCCGGGCGCGAGCCGGGCCGCCAGCTCGTCGAAGACGCCGAGATCAGCGTCCGCCGCGTCCACGGTCAGGCCTCCTTCCCGCGTCCTCCTCCCAGAACGGCCGCGACTCGTCACGGCGGACCGCCGCCGCCCGGCGCCCGGCGAGCGGCCGCGTCGAGGACTCGACCGCCTCCGGTTCCCGGTGGGGTAGAGCCTGGCCGGCCGAGCCCTCCAACCGGGCGAGCCTGGAGCGCAGTTCATCGTTCTCCGCGTGCAGCGCCCGTACGGTCTCCTCGCGCAGTTCTCGCTCCTGCTCCTGCTGCAGCGACCGTGCCTCGCTGCTGTAGAACGGGTCGGTGGTCCACCAGTCCAGGCCCATCTCGCGGGCGGTATCTGCTGATGCGATGAAAAGGCGCAGCTTGAGCGTGAGGAGCTCCACGTCGAGAACACTGATGACCACGTCACCGACGATGACGACTCCCTTGTCGAGCACCCTCTCCAGCACGTCAGCAAGAGAGTCCGAGTGCCGCCCGCTCAGCGTTCGCAGCCGCGAGGGGCCGGCGAGGGGAGCGCGATCTATCGTCATGACTCACGATCTTCCGAGGGTCACATGACCCCGGGTCAAACGAACACAACATCCGGCCTGGACCGCACCGCGGCGGCCGTTCGGCGGCTGGTCGATGGCCAGTCGGCGGCTAGGGCGGCTAGTCGGTGGCGCCGCGCACGAACCTGCGCAGCCGCTCGTAGCCCATCAGGCAGCCTCTGTCGTCAACGTCGAGTCGGTAGGTGGCGATCACGCTGGTAGTCGACGGAATGCGCTCCAGCTCGGTCAGATCGACCAGGAACGACCACCCGGAGTCCGTCCTGCGTGCCCCGGTGACCCGCTCGGGAGTCTGACCCACCAGCATTCCGAACTCCTCAAGGCAACGACTTGCGACAGTGGCGAGCCCGCTGTCCGCGGCCATCCGCGATGCCCGTCGCCCGTCCGCCGAATCGTCGGCTGGCATGTCTCCTACATGAGGTCTGTCGACCCCTCCCGGGTCCGTGGAGGGGAGCCGACCCGAAACACCTTGCGTGCGTTCCCCTGCCCACTCGATGTCGGCGCAAACGCGTGATTCGCGGCGCGATGATCCTGCGACCGCGAGCGCACAGGAACGCTCATGCATGTCCCGTGCGCTCAGCGCAGCCAGCGGCGGTGGCGCCGGCGAGCGAGTTCGGGCCAGCGTGCGGTGAAGGCGTCCCTGGTCAGGTGGGCCCGTTCCCGTTCACCGCCGAGGAGGAGGCCGTAGGCGAACGAGGATTCGCCGGCCTGGTTGGCGGCGATCGCGAACTCGCGCAGGACGCCTTGGGCGATCACGCAGTCCTGGTGCTCACCCAGGCTGTTCTGGATCTTCTTGGCCCGCCCGGCGTGCTTTTCGGCGTGTTTCCCGTAGACCGGTGTGGCGGTCTCGGCGGCGTAGCGCAGTTGCTTCGCGGCCTTCCGCGCGGCGTGCAGGGCGACGTCCTGACCGGCGCCGGCGGGGGTGCGCAGGGCCCGGTCGACCCGGCGACGCACCTTGCGGTCGGCTTTGCGGATAGGCCCGCGCAGGGCCCGCGCGGCTGGACGGTACGCATGCGGGGAATATGGTGGCTCCGCGACGAAAGTGATCAGATCGTCGAGGAAAGTCAGATACTGGGCGTCGCGCATCCAGGCGAGGGCCTGTTCACGGCCACGCAGGTGCTGCGAGCGCAGGTGGCCCTGAACCCGGGCGGCGACGGGGCCCAGCAGGTCGCGGTCGTCGAGTGCCTCGATCGCGGTGGTGAACCGATCCAGCTGGACCTCGCCGTCGCGGGCAGGGTTGAGCAGCAGGTTGAGCTCTCGCAGCCTGTCCTGCAGCGCGAATGTGGGGGTCGGGTCGAACAGCCGTCGGAACGTGCGCAGGCAGCTGCGCAGGCGGCGGGCGGCGACTCGCAGGTCGTGTACGGACTCCGGGTCACCGAGGCGCACGCGGGCGTCGGCGGCGAGCAGGGCTCGGGTGTGGGTCGCCAGATAGCCGCGGACGATCTCACCCGCGTTCTCTTCGGCGTCGACGCCCCGGCTGGATGGTTCGCCGAGCTCGGGGAGTTCCGGCCGGGGCACCTGCGATCCGAGCGCCCGGGCGAGCTTGGAGGGCCCGGCGGCAGGCTGTGCCCCGGCACCACGCAGGGCCGCGCCGGCCGCCGGCAGAACGCGGGGATCGTCGCCGAGCGCCTCGATCTCGATCTCGCGCCAGCGGGACACCGTCGTCGCCGAGCCGAGCGTCTGGGCGTGGACCTCGTCGTCGGCGAGTTCCACCAGGTCCTGTCCGTCGGGGGAACGCAGCGTCGTCGCGCGACGGAGGGTCTGTACCCGCGCGACGGGCCCCAGCGGCCGGCCCCGGGTGGTGGCGGCGACGATATCGGCGAACTCGCCCGGAACGGTGCCCTCGCTGGAGGGATCCCGTTCGACCACGTCGAGGGGACGGCGGATCTCGTCCCGGGCGGCACCGGAAAGCGGCAGCTTGAGATGCCATCCCGCGTCCCGGCCGCCCTGCCTGCGGCGCAGCGTGATGCGATGGCGGGCCAAACGGAGATCGTCGGTGTCGTAGTAGACGGCGTCGAGACGCGCCTCGCTCACCGGGCCGACCGAGGCGATCCCGGCGTGACCGGTCAGCGGCGGAACGACGAACGTCAGGTCGACGTCGAACTTGGCCTCGACCTCCCGATGCCGAGATGTCGGTGCAGGCATAACGCCCTCCATATCCGTCGCTCCGGTTCGTTTCGGACGTACCCGCTCCGATCGCGGTAACCCACCGAGCACCACACTCCTGCGTTTATGCCGAAGTACACGGAGCGTGTGCCGGGCCTGGGCACGGGTACGCGTCCCCTGCGCGACGTGCTCAGCGGCCGACAGGTCGGGCATCCTGCTTCCGGTCGTCGATGAGGCCGCCCGGACACGGCCGGGCTGGCCTGGCTTCAGCCCTCCGCCCGGATCCCTGACTTCAGCTCTCCTCCCGGATTAACGAGTCGGGCGAGAGGAGATCGGTACGTCATGACCAACAAGAAGCGCCAGGCGCAACAGGCTCGCTCCGAGGTCCCGTCGACGGTGGCCCGTTCGGATGACAAAGCCGTGCGCACCTGGAAGAAGACCCACGATTCGGCCGTGGAGACATACGGGGAGGGAGAGCGTGCGCACCGAGCGGCATTCGCCTCCCTCAAGCACACCCATGAGAAGACCGGCGACCACTGGCAGCCGAAGGCGGCTGCCGGCCCCTCGGACGAGCAGGCGGCAAAGCCGACCGGACAGGCGCTGCGTCATCCGTCTCCGACGGCGGAAGGCGTCGACGCCAACGCCTCCGTCGCACATCTGCGCGGCATCGCGAGAGACCTTGGAATATCAGGTCGTTCGACGATGCGGAAGGCGGACCTCATCGCGGCCATCAGGAAGGAGAACCGGCGAGCCACCGCAGCGGCCCGTCACCGCAGTTCGTGACGCCTCAGCCCCCACCTCGCCGCTGGCCCGGTCCGGTCGGTCCATCCATCGGTTCCGCTGGTTCCGGCGGTTCCGGCGGTTCCGCTGGTTTCGTCTGGGATCAGCCTCGCCGGGTCAGGAGCTCCTGGGCCTTGGTCCGCAGCCCGGCGGACAGCACACCCCAGCGGTTCTCGTCACCCTTGAGCAGGGCCGCGGCGGCGTCCCGCGCCTGGTCGAACGTGGCGTGCGGGGGGATCGGCGGGAAGTCGGGATCGGTGCGGACGTCCAGCACGGTCGGCCGCCGGGCCGCCAGCGCCCGGTCCCAGGCGCTGCCGATCTGCCCCGGCTCGTCGACGGCGATCCCGTCCAGGCCGATCGACCGGGCGAAGTCCGCGTAGGACACCTCGGGCAACATCTGGGACTGGGGGAACTTCGGCGCGCCCTGCATCGCCCGCATCTCCCAGGTCACCTGGTTCAGGTCGTTGTTGTGCAGCACCGCGATCACCAGGCGCGGGTCCGCCCACTCCTGCCAGTAGCGGGCGACGGTGAGCAGTTCCGCCATCCCGTTCATCTGCATCGCCCCGTCACCCTCGAAGACGATGACCGGCCGGTCGGGATGCGCGTACTTCGCCCCGATGCCATAGGGCACACCCGGGCCCATCGTCGCCAGCGTGCCCGACAGTGATCCCCGCATCTCCCCGCGGAACCGCAGGTCACGCGCGTACCAGTTCGCCGCCGAACCGGAGTCCGCGGCGAGGATCGCGTTGTGCGGCAGCCGCGACGAGGCCTCCCAGAACAACCGCATCGGATTGATCGGCTTTCCCTCGACGAACGCCTCCCGCTCCACGGTCTCCCACCAGCGGGCGACGTTGCCCTCCACCGTCTCCCGCCAGCCGCGGTCCTCCTTCCGCCGCAGCAGTGGAATCAGCGCGCGCAGGGTCGCCGCCGCGTCACCGACCAGATTCACCTCGTACGGATACCGCATCCCGATGTACTTCGCGTCCACATCGATCTGCACCGCCCGGGCCTGGTCCAGCTCGGGGAGAAACTGCGTGTACGGGAAGTTCGACCCCACCGTGAGCAGCGTGTCGCAGTCCCGCATCAGCTCATAGCTCGGCCGGGTCCCCAACAGGCCGATCGCCCCGGTGACGAACGGCAGGTCGTCCGCAAGCACATCCTTGCCCAGCAGCGCCTTCGCCACCCCCGCCCCCAGCAGGTCGGCGACGTCCACCACCTCCGCCCGCGCACCCCGGGCGCCCTGCCCCACCAGCATCGCGACCCGCTGCCCGGCGTTGAGAACCTCCGCCGCGGCACGCACCCCGTTGTCATCCGGGGACACCTCCGGCCAGCGGACACCCAGGCTGGACGGAACCATCCTGAACTCGTGCGACGGTCCCGAATAGGCCAGCTCCTGAACATCCGCCGGAATGATCACGCAGGTCGGCGCACGCTCGGCGAGCGCAACGCGAAAAGCGCGGTCCAGCACATTCGGCAGCTGCTCCGGGACGGTCACCATCTGCACGTAGTCGCTGGCGACGTCCTTGAACAGACTGAGCAGATCCACCTCCTGCTGGTAGGAGCCACCCATCGCCGAGCGGTCGGTCTGGCCGACGATCGCGACCACCGGAACGTGGTCGAGCTTCGCGTCGTACAGCCCGTTGAGAAGGTGAATCGCCCCCGGCCCGGACGTCGCGGCGCAAACCCCCACACGCCCCGAGAACTTCGCGTACCCGACCGCCGCGAACGCCGCCATCTCCTCATGCCGCGCCTGCACGAAACGCGGCCGGTTCCCGGCCCGGCCCCACGCCGCCAGCAATCCGTTGATGCCATCACCCGGATATCCGAACACCTGCTCGACACCCCACTCGCACAGACGAGCGAGGACGTGGTCTCCAACGGTCTGGCTCATTGAAGGATGTCCTCTCTTGTTCCGGTATACGGGCGCGCCTCTTGTTCCGGCATGTGGGCGCGCACCGACACAGACGCGCTGCCAGCGGGTACCGCCCGCCTCCGACGGCCGTCCCCGGAGGACGGGTACCAAAACGCATCCGCCGACAGGGCGCTATCGCGGTTCGTCTCCGGCAGGCCGGGCAGGACCCCGGATGTCAAGCCGGGCAGACCGGATAAATCGCGTGGAGGAGAGGAGATCGGAATGGCTACCACCGTGGCAGAGGTGATGACCCGAGCGCCGGCAACCGTCCGGCCGGACGAGACCCTCGCCGAGGCCGCACGGACGATGCGGGAGACCGAGGCCGGCGACGTCCTCGTCGTTGACGACGGTGAGCTCGTCGGCATACTGACCGATCGCGACATCGTGATCAGAATCGTCGCGGAGAGCAGGGACACGTCCACCGCGAAGGTTCACGAAGCCTGCAGCGCGGAGCTGGAGACAGTCACCCCGGACACCTCGATCGACGACGCCGCCGAGCTGATGCGGCTGCGCGCGGTCCGGCGACTGCCCGTGGTGGAAGGCACGCAGCCCGTCGGCATCATCAGCCTCGGCGACCTCGCGATCACCCGCGACGAGGAGTCCGTGCTCGGGCAGGTCAGCGCTATGCCCAGCAACCGCTGACCGCCGCTGATCGGCAACCGCTGACCGCAGGACCGCTGACCGCAGGACGCACGGAGGAGACCGGATCGTCCGCCCCCGCCCACTGCGGGAGCGGACGGATCCTGCGGGAACGAGCGGTTCTCCTCCAGCCGTCGGGGCACAACGGGCCACGTCCTGGCCCGACCCGCCGGACCTGTTCACTGTGGCGATCGTCGACCCGGCACGGAATACGGTAGAGAAATGCAACAGGGCAACCCGGGAAAAGAGAGTTTCTGGCTGGATTCCGGGAATCCGGCGGATCACCGAGACGGAGCCGGCCGGGCAGACCTGGTCGAACAGATGCTGCTACTACTCGGAATCGGACAGAGTCTGTCGGAGGAGGACGCAGCCCGCGAGTCCTCGTAGCAAGGCGGAGGGCCGTCAGACGCGGTGAACCTGTGCATTGAACACCTCGTCGACGGCGTGCCCGCGAAGATCCTCCAACTCGTCGGCCTGCTCCCGGGCGCGATCGAGGAGATGATCGAGGAGTTCGGGGCTCAGCCTCTCGTCGCGGTTCGCGACCGCCCGCAACGTCCGCCACAGTCGTGACTTGCCGTTCACGCCGAGCCACAGTGTTTCCAGCTCGATCACCGAACTCATCGGCGAGCGCCGCAGCAGCCGGTTGTTCAGCTTGAGCCGGCCCACCTTCTCCGCGACACGCCCGGCCAGCTCCTTGTGGCCCCGTCGCGACACTCCGAGCGTCCCCATGATCTGTAGCAGGGTCGCCCGATCCTTCTCGACCGCGGCCGCCGTGCGTGCCAGCGCGGGACCGGCGGGAGTGCCCTGATGCACCCGCGCCAGCCGATGCGCGAGATCGACGCCAGCGCCGGCACCAGCGAGGTGATCATTGAGATAGGTGCCCAACAGTCGCGGATCCGATTCGTTGGTCACATGACCCATGCCCCCGGGTTGCCCGCTGGCCGCCCTCCCAAGCCGCCGGAGCCTTTTCATCCGCCGTACCGCACCGGGTCCTCATCCGCCCAGAGCCGGTGGCGAGGTGGGACCAAATCCCTCCGGCGTGGTCTCGGCCCGGTTTCGCGCATGCCGACCGGGCAGGCTATCGGCGGGAAGGAAACCGGCGGACCGCCTGACGGCGCGAACGAGCGCGGAACGGGCAGGGAGTGGCGATGCGAATCGGCTACAAGCTCATGACGGAGGCCTTCGGGCCGCGAGAGATTGTCCGACAGGCCGTGGCAGCCGAGGAGGCGGGCTTCGACTTCGTCGAACTCAGCGACCATTTCCATCCCTGGCTCGACGTACAGGGGCATTCCGCCTTCACCTGGTCGATGCTCGGCGCGATCGCGGAGCGCACCGAGCGCGTAGGGCTCGCCACCGGCGTCACCTGCCCGACGATCCGCTACCACCCGGCCGTGATCGCCCAGGCGGCCGCCACGGTGGCCCTGCTCTCCGACGGCCGCTTCACCCTCGGCCTCGGCTCCGGCGAGCGACTCAACGAGCACGTCGTGGGCCGGGAGTATCCGGCGGTCGCGCAGCGGCACGCCATGCTGCGTGAGGCGATCGAGATCATCCGCCTGTTGTGGAGTGGCGGCTACCAGTCGTACGACGGCCGTTACCTGCAGCTGGAGGACGCCCGAGTCTTCGACCTGCCCGACACTCCGCCGGAGATCGCTGTCGCCGCGAGCGGCAGTCCGTCCGCCCGGCTGGCCGCCGAATGCGGCGACGCGCTGTTCGCGACCGAGCCCAAGGCGACGATCGTCGAGGCCTACGTCGCCGCCGGAGGAGCGGGACCGCGCTACGCCGAGGTGCCACTGGCCTACGCCTCGGACGAGGCCACAGCGGCCCGGGGCGTGCTGGAGACGACCCGGTGGGCGCTCACTGGCTGGAAGGTGATGAGCGAACTGCCCAACCCGGTGAACTTCGCCGCCGCCACGACGACCGTCACCGAACACGACGTGACGGATCGGTTCGCCTGCGGCCCGGACCCCGACCGCCACCTCGCGGTCGCGGGCCAGTTCATCGATGCCGGCTTCGACCGGCTCGCGCTGCTCAACGCCGGGCCCGACCCGGACGCCTTCCTGGCGTTCTTCCGCACTGAACTGGCCGAACCGCTCCGCTCCCGGGCGGCCCCACTGGTCTCCGCCTGAGCGGGCGGCACATGGATTCGAGGAGAGGCGATCCCGCTGTGGTCCGACGTGACTCCCCCCGCCTACGCTGAATGCAGTGAGTGAGCGTGGGGTCTTTGACGCGGTGGCGCTGCTGACCGCGATGGAGCGGGCGGCGCCGGCCGACGCCGCGGACGTACTCACGACGCGGCTCCAGGAGGACCTCGGAGCCCTCGGCGCGGCGTTCCTGATCGCTGATTACTCAAGCGACGTCCTCGCCAGGTTCTCCAGGGCCCGCGACGGTGCGATGGTCATGGAGAAGGTGCGCATACGCGGCACCCTGCAAGGGCGGGTACTGCGCACCCAGCGCCCGTCCTCGGACCTCGACGGTGATCGGCTCCTCATCGTCGCGCCGGTCACCGCTCGTGGCGAGGCGATCGGGGTGATCGAGGTCGTTTTCCCCGCGCCCGCGGCCGAACACGGCGCCGGCGCGGCACCCGTCGGAAGCACCACCGCGGATCTCGACCACCTGACGACCGAGATCTCCCACGCCGCACATCTGTTCGCCTACACGGTCGTCCTCAACCGCCGCTACACCGACCTGTTCGAATGGGGACGACGTTCGGTACCCCTCGAACTCGCGGCCGAGATCCAGCGCAGGCTGCTGCCGGACTCGTTCACCTGTGAAAGCGCGCAGGCCACGATCGCCGGCTGGCTGGAGCCATCGGCCTCCGTCGCGGGGGACACCTTCGACTACTCCTTCGGACCAGGCGACCTGTACCTGTCGCTGACGGATGCGATGGGTCATGGGCTGGCTGCCGCCCTCCTGGCCACCGTGACGGTCAACGGTCTGCGCAACGTCCGCCGAGCACCGGGCCCACGGGATCTGGCGGCCACGGCCGACCACGTGAACGCCCTGATGGTCGAACACTCCAACCCGGAGCAGTTCGTCACCGGCCTGCTGTTCCACATCGACCTGCCCACCGGCGCGTTGCGTGCTGTCAACGCCGGCCACATCCCCTTCTACCTCCTGCGGGATGGCATGGTCGAGGAGATCGGCTGGCCGCCGGAGCCCGCGTTCGGAATGTTCCCGGAAACCGCCTACGCCGTCCATCACCTACAACTGCGCGCAGGCGACCGCCTGCTTCTCGTCACCGACGGAATGGTCGACCGCAACGCCGCCCGGATCGACCTGCCCGCACAGCTCGCGGCGAACAGCCACCTGCACCCGCGGGAACTCGTCCAGCACCTCGCCAGGCTCGTTCTCGACGCCTGCGACGGCGACCTCCAGGACGACGCGACAGTCATGTGCCTGGACTGGCACCAACGCAGCGGACGACAGCGCCGGGTCTCCAGCGGAGCCGACCCCAACCGCGCCTCCAGCCCCGAACGGTGACGCCACCACCGGCGGTGGCGGAGCGGCAGGGCTACTACTTGATGACGGCGTCGACAGTCTTCTTGAGGGCGCTCGGTTGGGCCGGGCTGTCCGGAGCCTTCGCCTTCGCTTCCAGCAGCCGTTCCCCGATCTCGGACAACTGCTTGCGGCCGAGTGCCTCACGAACCCGGGGAAACAACTCCCGCTCTTCCTCGTCGATGTGACGGGTCACGCTCTCGATCAGAACCGCAGTCTTGGGATCGAAACGCTCCGCCTCCGGCGAGAGCGCGGCCAGCTCCGCGGCAAGGAGGTCCGCGACGTGATGCTCCTCGTACGATTCAAGGATGTCGCCCTCCAGCGTCGGCAGCAGACCACACACCTCCGGATACATGACCTCGTTCTCGATGTAGGTATGCACCGTGAGCAGTTCGATGATCTTATCGACAAGCCTGCCCTTCGTAGCGTGAGCGTTCTTCCCCGCTTCCTGGAAACGCTTGAACGCAGCTTTGATCGCCTTGTGATCTTCCTTCAGGAGCACGATGGCGTCGGTCGACATTTCATCTCCTCCAGATCTTGACGAAACGAGCTCCGCACAGCCGTTCCCAGGCCCTTGGCAACGTCGCGCGACACGTCAGGCATCAGCGTCGCCCGCGAGCCCCGCGAGATCCACGGCACCCGACGCCGTCGGCGCGGCGAGGGCCGTGACCGTTGCCCAGCCCTGGCGGAGCAGCTCAACGTCGCTGCATGGGCCAGCGTCTTCCGAGACTTCACTGAACGTCGTGGTGACATAGCCGCGTCCCCGCTCGCCGATTCGAGCCTGCACCGCGCCGAAAGTGGCCAGGCTCGCGGGCCGCAGCCCAAGCAGCCGCTCGGGCGGCAGGTCGGGCACATTGACGTTGAGCAGAAACGGTGGTCCCTCGTACGCCACCAGCCAGCTGATGGCACGGCCGGCGACCATCGCCGAGGACTCCCAGTGAGAGGGCTCCGTCGCGACGCACGAGATCGCCATCGCCGGCAGTCCGTGGGTGACGGCGGTGAGACCCGCGCCGACCGTGCCGGAGTGCAGTACGGCCTGCCCGGCGTTCGGCCCGTGGTTGATTCCGGACAGCACGACGTCGGGAGCCGGCCCGAACGCACCGCGGACGCCGACGAAGACAATCAGCGCCGGGGATGCGTCGGCGGCAAGAGCCACCGCGTCTGCGAGGTGGTCGAGGCCTGCGGCTGCGGCCACATCGTCGAGCGCGCGCTCGGTGACGAGGAGGCGCCCGTCCGACTCCAGGGCGGACAGCGACGCACTGCTCCCGCTGCGCTCGCCGTCCGGCGCCACCACGGTCACCTCCAATCCGTGGAAGAGGGCGGCCTGTACGAGGACGCGCAGACCACGGCTGTCGACCCCGTCATCGTTCGTGATCAGTGCGTGCATCAGCGCGCGGTCCCCCGTTCACCGGGCGGACATCCACCCGTGTGGCCAGGCGTTCGATCAGGTCCCGTTCGCCGGTGGCGAGGCCGTGCCGGGTGGTGTTCAGCGCACCGGCCGCGGCGCCGAGCCGCAGCGCCCGGTCCAGGTCAGCGCCGTGGGCCAGCGCCGCCGCCATACCGGCCGTCATGGAATCACCCGCGCCGCGATGGTCGAGCATCGTGAACCGAGGCGTGCGGATCTCGACTTCCCGGTCGCCGACCAGCACCAGCGCCGGCTGTTCCGCCCGCGACACGATCACGACCTCCGCGCCGGACCGAGCCAGCTCCGTCATGACCGCCCGCAGTTCCTCCGGCTCGTCGGAGCCGGCATGCCCATCGCGGATCAGATCATCATGACTGACCTTGAGCACGGTGACTCCGCCGGCCAATGCCGCCAGCAGGCAGTCTCCCGACAGGTCAGCCACCACCCGGGCGCCCCCGCCCCGCAGGTCCGCCGCGAGCCTCCGATAGGTATCTGCGGGCAGGATCTCCTCGTTGTCCGGGCCGCCGAGAACCGCCACGCCGGCGTCAAGCCCTTCGACCAGCGCCGTGTTGTACAGCTCGTCGAGTTCGTGACGGGTCAGCGACGGCGCGGACGTGGTAGCCACGACCTCCCGCCGCCCGGCGCGCCGGTCATGCACATAGCCTCCGTTCTCCCCGCTCACCGTGACCGGCCGGACGACGATGCCGCTGCGCCTGACCAGCGTCGTGAGCACCGCACCCGTCTCCCCTCCAAACGGCGCGCACAGCCGGGCCTCGACATCCATGATCGCCAGAAGATGCGCGATCCACACACCTTGCCCACCGGCATGCACATGGATGTCACTCGCGTCGTCCGGGCGCGCCTCGATCGTCACCGTCAGCAGCGGTGACGGGGCGAAAACCATGGCGCAAGCCGACCGCGGCCGCCCGGCAGGGGTACTCCCCGGTCGCGAACACTCCACGACGAACCCCGTCACCCCCTGAGGCTGCCCGCTCGCCGAAGGGCCAACCGGGGTCGCACCGCCGACCTTCCGCCTGAAAGACGGAAGGTCGGCGAACGTGGCCGCGGCCGCGGGTCAGCTGCCGGGGAACGCCCCGGGGTCGACGGAGCTCGTCGACGCGTTGCCGCTGATGACCCCGTAGAGAGTCAGCTCGTAGCTCGTGTACTGGTCGTACGAGAGCGTCTCGTCGAACTTGCTGAAGTCGCAGTCGCGGGTGAAGCGGGCGTTCGCGTCGTCCCAGTCGGTCCCGACCGTGTAGAAGACCTCGTAGGTCCCGTCGGGGATACCGTCGGCGGTCGTCGAGCCGCCCGCCTGGACATACACGTTGCGGATGACCTCGGTGCCCTGGGTCAGCTTCACCACCGCGTCCGCGTCGGACGAGGCGTTGACGGTCAGCTCCCCGCCGCCGCCGCCGCGCCCGCCGGGCAGGCTGCCGTTCGCGGGACGACGGGTCTGGTCCGGCGTGCCGACGGGAAGGAACGCGCCGACCGTGAAGCTCCGGCCCGAGTCGGCGGTGGTCAGCTCCTGCGCCGCCTGGCGCACCTGGTTGGCGCCGTCGGCGCTGGCCGCCCTCGGCAGCCCGGAACCACCCGTGCACAGTTTCTTGTCCTGCGCGTCCTGGGACAGCGAGGTGAGGTCTCCGGCCAGTTCGTCGAGCGCCTGGCGCAACTTCCCATGGGCGGCGTCGACGGTCTCCGGTGGGCGCACCTGCGCGAGCTTGTCGGCCTGGCTGGTGAGGCTCGTGGCGGTGGCGGTGAGCGCGGTCGACAGGTCCTCGGGCGTCAGCGCCGCCCCGACGCCGTCGAAGGCGGGATCGAGCGACTTGTCCAGATCCGTCAGAACGCCCTGGTAGGCGTCGGGTGTCAGCCGCGGTTCGTCGGAGCCGCACGCGACGAGGCCGGTGGCGAGAACCGGAAGCAGGACGAGCAGGAAGGTGTGGCGTCGCACCGTTGGAACCCCTCTATGCGCAGTACGGGCACTGAGAGGCTATTTCCGGTCACCTTCCGCAGATGAATTTGTCACGTTTTCGACACATCAGGACACGAAAGATGGCATCACCGGGACCCCTGATCCGTCCCGGCGAGATCGGAGAACACCGGGGACGACGGTGCCGCGCGGCCGGCGTGGCACGGCACCATCGTCAGATCACGGGGTCAGATCACGGGGTCAGATCACGGGGTCAGATCACGGGGCTCAGGTCCGGAACGGCCCGGTCACCTCGAAGGTGATGCCGCCGGAGGACGATCCGGTGGTGCCGCGCTGGGAGGAGAAGTAGAGCCGGGTGCCGTCCGGGGAGAACGCCGGCCCGGTGATCTCCGACGAGCCGTGGCCGGACAGGCGCAGGATCGGCGCCACGACCTCGGTCGGCGTGATGATGCAGATCTCCAGGTTGCCGCCGTCCTCGGCGACGTACAGGTCGCCGTAGCTGGAACCGGTGATGTTGTCCACGCCGGTCAGCGGCGCGGTGCCGCTGGTCACCAGCGAGTCGTCGTAGGTCAGCTCGAACGCGTTGGTGGCGCAGTTCAGCTTCCAGACCCGGTTGTCACCCTTGGTGGTCCACCACACGGTGTCGTTCGCGTAGTGGACGCCCTCGCCGCCGTTGAAGTGCTTCGCCGCGGAGACCTGGTTGCGGGTCGCGGTCGGCGAGCCGTCCGGGTCGGGGACGGTCTGCCAGGTCGCGGTGCCCGAGGTGCCGGACCCGGCGCACAGCACCTCCAGGGTTCCGCTCGACAGGTTGCCCCAGGTCGTCGGCCGGAACCGGTAGAAGCAGCCGTTCGAGTTGTCTTCCGTCAGGTAGATCACCTGACGGACGGGGTCGCAGGCCGCGGCCTCGTGGGCGAAGCGGCCCATGGCCGGCCGGGCGACAGCGGTGGCGCCGGTCGCCGGGTAGGTCTCCCACACCCGCCCGGTGGAGGTCTCCTCGCAGGACAGCCAGGTGCCCCACGGGGTGGCGCCACCGGCACAGTTGCTGCTCGTGCCGGAAAGGATGCGCTGGGCCGAGGTGACGGTCCCGGACGAGTTGAAGCGCAGTACCGAGGCGCCGCCGGAGCTGCTGCCGACCTCCGAGTTCGACACGTACATCCAGCCGGTGCCATTCGTGTAGCAGGCCCCGCCGTCCGGAGCGTTGTGCCAGGTGTAGCTCGTCCCGGACACCGTCTGGCCGGACCTCGCGATAATTCTGCTGGTGAATCCGGACGGCAGCAGAACACCATTGGCATCCGCCGCGAGCAGAGCCCCGTAAGGGCTCGTTCCGGGCTGCGCGGGGGCCGCCATGGCGACCTCCAGAGCAGTTCCGGAGAAGGCCATAACGCCCGCACCGACAAATGCGGAACGTATGAATGACCGCCGGTCGACCATCGATCCTCCTGGATTTTGGGCAGCGATTGTTCACGAACTCCGGGCCGCCCGAGGGACGATAGTCACCCCGCAATCACGCCACCAGCCACCGTCTGGTGAACATTCGGCGCCCCCAACGAAAATCCGTTGAAACATCACGCTAATCACCAGCACACACCGAGTTCACCTACTCCACGCGACCGAGGTGGGGTCGGGGCGCCGGCGCGAGCCGCGAAACCGTGCCGGCGACCGACTGTCTTCCACCCGACACCCCCCTTCCCAGCTGGCACCAGGGCCACGGAGGGGAAGGACAGGCCACCGGGACGCGCCGGCGCGCACTGGCGCTCGTCGGCGGCAGCCGGGTGCCGCACCGCCGCCGGAACACAGCTCCGGAAGGCCGACGAGTCGCCGTGGGTGCAGGTGCGGTCACCAGCGCGAGTTCGACGTCTCGGTCGGCAACAACCCGGGCACCGCAGCGGAAGGCGATTCGGGACAGGTCGGCACGAGCCCCGCGGAATGAGGCCGCCGCACCCGGCGGCGAAACGCTGGCGCACGGCAGCCGGACCGCCACCGGAACCATAATTGGCGCGAACCCTCACCCGACGTCGGTGCGGAAAATCACGCGCCCTCACAGCATGACCTGGATAACATGCCCCCATGGCTACCGCGAATCATCCTGGTTCCCAGGACATGATTTCTCGTCCACGTGACTCACACAGGTCGGGCGGGGCGGCAGTAAAGGCGCCGGAACTCGTCATCCTGCTCAGCCCGTCCGGCGACATCATCGGTACCACCCCAAAAGCCACCGTCCACGGGCCGCAGACTCCGCTGCACCTCGCGTTCTCCTCCTACGTGTTCGACGACCTCGACCGTCTTCTCGTCACGCGGCGAGCGCTGGAGAAGACCACCTGGCCGGGAGTCCTCACCAACACCTGTTGTGGGCACCCCGCCCCCGGCGAGGATTTCCGCGAGGCCATCACACGTCGGCTCGTGCAGGAGCTCGGCCTGCGGGTGGGGCGCATCGACCTGGCGCTGCCGAAGTTCCGCTACCGCTGCGTGATGGACGACGGAACGGTTGAGAACGAAATCTGCCCGGTGTTCTTCACCCGCACTTCCGGACCTTTCCAGATCAACCCCGAAGAAGTGGCCGAGGCATTCTGGTTCCCCTGGTCGAACTTCGTCGAGGACGTTATGAGCGGGGCACTCGCGATCTCGCCCTGGGCGCGGCTTCAGGTCGAGCAGCTCCGCGCGCTGGGCCCCTCACCGCGGAACTGGCCGTCCGCTCCCGACGAGGAGCTGCCCCCGGCCGCCCGCCAGAACACCGCAAGCCTCGCCAGCTGACGACGGACATCGGTCTGGGTCGGGGTCGGGGTCGGGTGCCATGGTCAACCCGACCCCGACCGGCGTCGGATCAGGCTCAGTCGAACTGGACGTTGCGGATGACGCACCGCAGGTCCTCCCCATCCGCGGCACCGGCGACCGACCAGTCGGTGGATGCACCCGCCGGCACGTCCGGCACCTCGACGACCTTCGTGTCGACAACGGTGCTGTCGTCGGTCACGAAATCAACGACGATCCGGTAGGCACGCGGCTGACTGCCCTGGTTCCTCACCAGGCCGCCGAAAGGCCAGGCACCGTTGTCGCGGTCACAGCTGCCTGCGACGACATCCGTGCGAGCGCCCTTCTTCGGGTCGTAACTCGGCACCGCCGCGGCGGGAAGAGGCCTGCTGTGCGGCACCGCGGACGTGCCGCGCCCGGGCGCGGACGCGGGAGACGGGCTCCCGCTGGCACAGCCGGCCAGCGCACCGACCGTGAGCACGCCGGCCACCGCGGTCGACCCGATCCGCACCAGGCGCGCCCGGGCCGATGACCGCAGTCTCCCGCCAGACCCGCTCATCCGTAGCTCCCCACCTCCGCCGCGCACGGCGTCGCCCGTCCGGGGACCCAGGTCGTTCAGGTCTCCCGGACGGGCTTTTGCGCGACCAAGCGCCAGCACTCAGAGTGATGATTTGACGATCGTTTGGTAACAAAGGGCACCGGCTGAGGATCAGCGCCATCCTGGCGGCGGGAGCATTCCGCCGCCAGGCGCCGGCTCAGCTGGCGATCAGCGTCACAGCGTCACGAGTTCCTCTTCGTGTTTTCCGGGTGTCCCTGCGGCCGCACGGCAGATGACGGCGGGCAACGCCGAGACCACGGCCCGGTTGGCACTGATTGCCGCTCTGCGGCGGACCGGTTAGGTTCCGGGCTGGCGGAGAGGAGCGCGCGGTGTCCCAGACCATGACAGCGCAGGGCCTGACCAGCATCGTCGATGATCTCCTGGCCGCACATCCACCGGCGGCCACGGACCCGCGCACGTTCCTCGGTGCCCGGTTCGACGCCGGCCTCGCATGGGTCTGGGTAGGCCGCGACGACGGTGGCCGCGACGCCGATCCGGCACTACAGCCGCTCGTCGAGGCACGGCTGGCCGCCGCCGGCGCCCCGGCCCCGTTTCGGTACAACCCCATCGGCATCGGGATGACCGGGCCCACCCTGCTCTCCCACGGGACGGCGCAGCAGCGCACCGCCTACCTGCGCCCGCTGTTCACCGGCGAAGAGGTGTGGAGCCAGCTGTTCAGCGAGCCATCCGCCGGGTCCGACGTCGCCGGCCTCGCCACCCGGGCCCGACGCGACGGCGCCGGCGGCGACTGGATCATCGACGGGCAGAAGGTCTGGACGTCCTTCGCCCACCTCGCCCGCCGTGGCCTGCTCCTCGCGCGTACCGACCCGAGCGTGCCGAAGCACGCCGGGCTCACCGCGTTCGTGGTCGACATGGCCGCGCCCGGCGTCCAGGTGCGTCCGCTGCGGCAGATGACCGGCGAGGCCGAGTTCAACGAGGTCTTCTTCACCGAGGTCCAGGTTCGGGACGCGGACCGGCTCGGCGCGGTCGGTGACGGATGGCGGGTCGCGACCAGCACCCTCATGAACGAGCGTGTCTCGCTCGGTGGCGCCCTCGGCCGCGGCGACTCCGGGCCCGGGGCGGCCCTGCTGGCCGCCTACCGTGAGGCGAGCGAGCGGGGCGACGGCAACGCGGTGCGCAGGGACGAAGCGGTGCGTCTGTGGATCGAGGCAAACGTCAACGCGCTGACCGCCGCCCGGGCCGCGGCGGGCGGCGCCCGCGGGCGCCCCGGGCCCGAAGGATCGGTGCTGAAGCTGACCGGCACCGAGCACAGCAAGCGGGCGGCGGCCTATCTGCTCGACCTGCTGGGCAACGCGGGCGCGCTCATCCCGGAGTACCGGATGACACGTCCGGACCTGCCGCTCGGCGGCGACGGCCCGCGTGACGCCGCCCAGATGTTCCTGCGCTCCCGCGCGAACACCATCGAGGGCGGAACGTCCCAGATCCTGCGCAACATCCTGGGTGAGCGGGTGCTCGGCCTGCCTGGCGATGTCCGTGTCGACAAGGGCGTGCCCTGGCGCGACGTCCCCCGCTGACCTCAGCCCTCGCGGGCACCCCCGCTGGCGGCGACGCCCTCGGCCTGCCGCGGCCGCCTCGGCGACCCCTGCCGACCCGCGCCCGACACCGAGCCCCGACCGAACCCCGACCCGACCCGACCCGACGAACTCATCAGACCTGTGGAGGAGCACCGTGGGCCTCGTGTTCTCCGACGAGCAGGAGGAACTGCGCCGCACCGTGCGGTCCTTCCTCGAACGCACCTCGCCCGAGTCCGAGGTCCGTCGCCTGATGGAGACCGCCGACGGCTACGACCCGGCGGTCTGGCGCCAGATGGCCGAGCAGCTCGGGCTGCAGGGGCTGCACGTGCCCGAGGAGTACGGCGGCTCCGGCTCGGGATTCGTCGAGCTCGGGATCGTTCTGGAGGAGATGGGCGCGTTCCTGCTGTGTGCGCCGTACCTCGCCTCCGCGGTGCTCGCGACCGGCGCCCTGATGGACGCGGCTGACCCGGCCGCCCGCGCGGAGCTGCTCCCCGGGCTCGTCGACGGCTCGTCCATCGGCACACTCGCCTTCGCCGGCCCGACCGGGCGCGTGGACACCGCACCGGCACCGGCACCGACGGCAGGCGGCGGTACCACCGGGGTCGCAGGTAGCGCGGGAGCCGAGGGGGCGGTGGGGCACGGCGAGCCGCTGATCGTCGCCACCCGTTCCGGTTCCGGCGACGGTGCCTACACACTGCGCGGGACCAGGCATTTCGTTCTCGACGGCGCGGTGGCCGACCTCCTCCTGGTCACCGCCTGGGCCGACGGGGGCCTGTCGCTCTTCGCCGTCAGCGGTGACGCGCCGGGGCTGGTCCGGTCACCGCTGCCGGTGATGGATCTGACCCGCAAACAGGCCGATCTGACGTTCAGCGGGACACCGGCCCGGCTGATCGGAGCCGAAGGGGACGCCGGGCCACTGCTGACCCGAGTGCTGCGGCTCGCCTGCGTGGCGTTGGCGAACGAAAGCGCCGGCGGTGCCAGGGCCGTCCTGGCACAGGCCGTGCGGCACGCCCGCGAGCGCGTCCAGTTCGGCCGGCCGATCGGAAGCTTCCAGGCCGTGAAACACAGCTGCGCCGACATGCTGGTCGCGGTCGAAGGCTCCCGGTCGGCCGCGTACCACGCGGCGCAGGTCGCCGCGTCCGGTGACGCCCGTTTGCTGGCCCGCGCCGCGGCGATGGCGAAGGCCTACGTCGGCGAGGCGTACTTCTCGGCCGCCGCGGAGAACATCCAGATCCACGGCGGCATCGGCTTCACCTGGGAGCATCCGGCGCATCTGTACTTCAAGCGGGCGAAGACCTCGGAGCTGCTGTTCGGCGACCCGGTGCATCACCGGGGCCTGCTGGCCGACGAGCTCGAGATCTAGCGGGAGTCATCGCTCGCCAGCAGCTGTGCCAGCAGTTGTCAGTACGACGCGGGCAGGACGGTGAGAATCGGCGGTGCGTCGAGGTCGTCGGGCGGGTCGAGGAAGGACAGCTCGGGGACCGGCAGCCCGACGGCATCTCCCAGACCCATGAGACCCGTGCCGATCAGAACCAGCCCCAGCCCGACGGCGAGCGGCGACGTGGCCGCGACGAGCAGCAGGTCGCGCCGGTCCGGGACCGCCGCGTGCGAAGGGTCGCCGGGCCGGTAGACCACCGTCACGAGGCTGCCGACGGCAAGCTCCCGGCCCACTGAACTACAGGCCTTCACCACCCGCCGCTCACCGGCGCCGGTCACGAAGCTCACCCACGGGGTGCAGGCGACGGAATCGGTATCCCGCTCGATATCGACTCCGACGACCAGCGCCTCCGCGACAAAACCCCGGCGGCGCAGCCGCCGCATCTCGAAGTAAAGGCGGAACGCCCTGGACGTCGCGACGAGCACCGCAATCCCGAAAAGAATCGAGAGAACGCCCCCCGGCGGACTTCCAAAAAACTCCATATTGAGCCCTTCCCATCTCACGGCGCATGGTCAGGGGCACCGGGGTCCCGAGCCGACGACGAAAAGGGCTCATTCCCGATGATGCTCCCGGTCCGGAGGCCGTAACCGGTGTCTGGGCGTCAGGTGTTGGGCAGTCGGCCGGGAGACAGCTGTCGGACGCCGCTCTTCGCACCCACCACGTGGCGGGCCCGATCCGGCGCGGCGGCGGTTACCAGGCGGGGAAGTCGCGCTTGCGGATCAGGCAGTGCACGCCCTTCACGTCGTCGACCACCTGGCTCACCATGAAGTCGGCGGCGGCGGAAAGATAGCTGTAGGCGACCATCACCGGCACGTCCCGAACCTGGCTGAGCACCCGCAGCGCCTCCCGAACCGCCAGCCGCATTGCCTCGTCCAGGTCGGTGTGCAGGCCGACGGCGATCCAGTGCTCGGGCGTCTCACCGAACGGCCCGCTCACCCCCGCGCCGAACGGTGCCGCCTCGTCACCGGTCAGCACGGTGAGGCGCACGGTGGTCCGCAGCGATGCCTCCAGGGCCGTCAGGGAGACCTCCCCGTGCCCCTGGGCGAAATGCGGATCCCCGGTGTAGAAGCCCGCGCCCGGGACCTGGACCGGCAGGTAAAGGGCTGTTCCGGTGACGAGGTCGCGAACATCGAGGTTGCCGCCGAACGGGCCGGGCGGAACCGTGTTGAGCGCCTTCTCCCCCACCGGGGTGACGCCGGTGAGGCCCATGAACGGCGCGATGGGGAAGGAGATCTGCCGCCCCGCGCCGTACCGCATCACCGCCCGGCCGGCCGCCACGTCCACATCGCAGAACTGGCTGTAGCGGTCGGTGAGGACGCCGTCGTCGTCGATGGGCAGCTCACCGGGCAGCGCGCCCCGGCCGTGCCGGCTGGAGACGAGCCCGTAGGGAACCCGCGGGATCAGCTGCAGGTACTCGACCTTGAGGACGTCGCCGGGCCGTGCTCCCTCGATGTGAACCGGCCCGGTCACCACGTGCGGGCCGTCCAGACCGCGGTAGTGCTCGACCTCCCTGGCGATGTCGATCGCGTCCTGGAGCACGGCGTCGCCGGCCACATCATGACCCGCCCAGAAGGCCTTCGGGTCCCGGCCCTGATCCTCCATCAGACCCTCATGGGACACGGTGTCGACGGTGATCGTGGCACCGGAGGCCATCTGCAGCACCGGCTCGGTCGCCGCGGTGGGCAGGCGGCCCCAGGTGACCGTCTTCGGCGACGAAGGCAGGTAGTGCTGCCCCGGCCACTCCCCGGTCCCACACTGCAGTACGGACATGATGACGCGCTCCCTAGTAGCTCGTCCGGGCTCGGAGCACAGGCTTACCGACCACGGTCGATCCACCCAATCCCACCAGGAAACCGCACGTCACGTCCCATATGAGCGCCCCGTCTCACACCTTGGAGGGCACGGCCCCGGCGCTCGAACCACTCGGCCCGAAACGTTCGGTTCGGATCCGTTCGGATGCGTGGCCGATCTCGACCAGTGCGTCAGCGACCGCCTCGACGAAGCCGGTCGGGCCGCACACATAGCAGGTCGGCTCGAACTCCGGTGGCCAGCCGGCCGCCGCCAGATCCTCGACGCGCAGGCGGCGCGGCGGCGACGTCCAGTGCTCGGGGACAGCCCTGGTGTAGGCGATGGTCACGTCCAGCCCGGGATCACGGCTCGCCCCCGCGCGCAACTCGGCAGCGTAGTAGAGATCGCTCGGTGTGCGGACGGAGCAGACCAGGCGGAACGGGCTCCTGCTGCCGGCGGCGCGGCGCGCCCGCACCATGGCCATCAGCGGCACCAGGCCTGAGCCGCCCGCCACCAGCAGCACCGGCGCGGTGTCGGTGGGCCGCCAGACGAACCAGCCACCGATCGGCCCACGCAGCTCCACCGGGTCACCGATGGAGTAGGTCTCCGTCAGGTACGGGGAGACCTCGCCACCCGGTACCCGCTGCACCGTCAGCTCCAGGCGATCACCGTCAGCCGGTGCGGCCAGCGAGTAGCTGCGACGGGTGCTGTAGCCGTCGGCGGCGGTGAGGCGCAGATCCACCCGTTGGCCCGCGAGATGCCCCGGCCACCCGGGCACCTCCAGCACGAGGGTGCGGGCGGTGTCGGTCTCCGCCCGGACGGCCACGAGGCGGGCGACCCGCCAGGCGAGGCGCTCGCTCAGTCGCCCTGGTAGCGCTGCTCCAGCCACGGATCACCTCGATCATGGTATCCGGCGAGCTCCCAGAAGCCCTGCTCGTCCCGATCCAGCAGGCGGATGCCGCGCACCCACTTCGCCGATTTCCAGAAGTACAGGTGTGGCACGAGCAGTCGCGCCGGGCCGCCGTGCTCGGGTGCCAGCGGGGCGCCGTCGTAGCGGTGCACCACCCAGGCCTGCCCGTCGAGGAGATCGGCGAGCGGAAGGTTGGTGGTGTACCCACCGTACGAGTGCACCAGCGCGTACTCCGCGGCCGTCTCCACGCCGCCGAGCAGAGTGTCGAGGCTGACGCCCTCCCAGGTGGTGCCGAGCTTCGTCCACTGGGTCACACAGTGGATGTCCACCGTCGGCGACTGGCTGGGCAGCCGCAGGAAGGCGGCCCAGTCCCAGCGGTGCTCGACGCCGGCCTCCGTCGTGATGGTGAACTCCCAGTGAGCCTGCTCGACCCGGGGGGTGGGCCCGGCGGACAGCACGGGAAAGTCCTCGGCAATGTACTGGCCGGGAGGCAGCACCGCCCCGGCGGAGCGAGGTCGGCCCTGAAAGCCCGGAGACACGATTCCCACCTCAGGACTCCTATCACGCAACCCGCACCCGAGCTCGGGCCACTGTGGCGTTGTCACGCGGGCCACCGCGACACTCAGACCACTGTGCCGCTCAGGCCACTGTGCTGTTCAACCCACTGTGCCGTTCAGGCCACTGTGCCGCTCAGCCACTGTGACGTTGTCGCCAGCCTTGCCGGCCCTCTGATGAGGTTGGCGCCCTCTGATCCGACCGGGCCGCGGCGCGGGGCGTGTCGGCTGCCGGTCACCGCTCGCGAGCCGGTTACTGATCGGGATGAGACCCGTCGCGTCGCCCGGGGTCGGGGGGTCCCCGGGCGACGTCTCGATCTTTTCATCACCGAGGGCGCATCGGCAATGACGGACAGGTGCGATCCCACTACCTTAGGACGTTAGTCCCAGGACGAAGGTCCCCGGTCGACCTTCTGTAGGTCCTACGAAGGCCGCCGTTTGATTCTGATAGTCGATACGCGACGCAGAAATCAGCTCCTGAGCGTCCCACAGCGCGGCGCCGGCCGCAGCACCTCGAACCGAGTGCCGTCCGAACTCACCCGCATGAAGGTGTAGCAGCGCCCGAGCTCGCCAAACGACGTGGCGAAATCGATCGGTTCGGGCAGCAGGCCATCCGCGGAATAGTCACGCACAGCACGCAGACCCTCGACGAAGCGCTGCCGGGTCGGGCACGGGCCAGCCGCTGAGAGACCACGGAGAAACATGTCGGCCGTGATCCACCCGGACAGCGCCGCCTGCTGGTTCGCCGTCGGCAGGTAAGGCGCGTAGCGGGCCATCGCCTCGAGGAAAGCCCGATGACCGGGCAGCTCCAGCTCGAACGGCTGGTAATCCACGAAGAGATTGACCCCGGCCAGGATCGTCCCGAAGAGCTTGAGCATGCTCTGGTCGTAGCCGGACGGCGTGAGGATCACCCGCAGCTTCGCCCCGGCGGCGTGGGCTCCCAGCACGACCTGGCCGAACGCCGCGCCGGTCACCGCGCCCACCAGGGTGTCGGCCCCGCTGTCGCGCACCTGGTCCCCGATCGCGCGAAGGTTGATGGGGCCGGTCGCGTCGACGGTGCCGACGACCCGCACGCCCGCGATCTCCAGACTCGCTCTCAGCTCCTCGGCGAACTCGCCGGACGCGGCGGAAAGGCTCGTCACCACGATCAGCGCCGTCCGGCCGCCCTGCTCCGCGACGAAGTCCCCCCAGGTGGAGACGGAGCTACCGTCCGCGATCATGTTCGAATAGCTGAACATGTTGTCGTAGACGGTCCAGGCCGGGTCGAGCGAGGTCCCCGTGACCGGGACACCCTTGCTGTGCAGGTACTCGGCGGAGCCCGCGGAAGCCGTGGTCGACTCCATGATCCCGAAGACCTGACGCTGCTCGACGAGCGTCCGGGCGGCCGCGCGGTTCGTGGCAGGCTGTGAACCGTCGTCCTGGCGCAGGTAGGTGACACGGCGCCCATGGACACCGCCGGCGCTGTTCGCCACGCCGAGACGGGCCTCCACGCCGGCCCGGAACGGAGCGAACAGCGAGGCCGCGTTGCCGGAGTCGGGATACAGCAGCCCCACCCGCACCTCGTCCGCGGTCACGCCCGGGGTGCCCGGGCAGGCGGCTCCCGTGCCACTCGGCGACGGAGGCTGCGCGCTGCTCGCGCCGAGAACGCACGATGCGGCGGAGCCGCCCAGGACCGCGGCGAGCAGCGCGGCCAGCACCGCCCGCGCCCCGCGGCCGCGCGCTCGCAGCACCCGGCCGCGGACTCGCGGCATCCGGTCACGCGCTCGCGGCGGCGGACCGCATGGTCCGGACCCGGCCGTCACAGCGGCCGAGACTTCGGCACGGTTCGTCCCAGGTCTGGTACGCACAGCACCACAGTGACCCACCAACGTCACCGCCTTGCGCCAATCCGTGTTATCTGTGAACTTCCACTATCAGGCCATATATGACGCAACCCTTCGGCAAGGCTCCGCGTGGGATGTGTCCGCTCGTAGTCGCCGTCGCGCTACCGCCGATTTCTGTCGCACCCGCGGGGGACGATCTCCGAGAGCTGATCGACTGGATCTCCCAAGGAGTGATCATGTCGTTTGCGGCAGTCCGCGCCGTCGGCCACGGCAGGTAGGAGGGCAGCGGCGATGAACAGCCGAACCTCACCGGCGCCCACCGGTGGTCGCGGCGAGGAATCCCGCGGCGTGCCCCTGGCACCACGTCTGATGGCACTGTTGTTGGCCCGCCTCACCGCCAGTCACAGCGCCCGGCGCGGAGTCCGCTTCTTCGACGACCAGGGCGGCCGGCTGCTCGCCATCGTCGGGCTCGACCTGGTCGGTGCGTTGTCGATGGCCGTCGCGCCCTTCGTCCTGCGCACCGTCGTCGACGACGGCCTGCTGGAGGACGGCTCCGCGCAGGGCAGGTCGGCACTCGTCGGGCAGGTCGCGTTGCTGCTGCTTGCCTTTCTCCTCCAGGCCGCCCTGGGCGCGGCCTCGACCCTGGTCGGCGCGGGCGTGGGCGAGCGGGTCTCGATGCGGGCCACCGTCGCTGTTCATGACCACCTGCTCCGTCTCCCGTTCTCCTTCTTTCCGGGCCAACGGCACGGTGACGTGCTCACCCTCTTCGGGGCCGACATCGCGGAGGTACGCAGCGCGGTGTCGCTGTCGGTTCCGCGTGCGATCAGCGCGGCGGTGACCGCGGTGGTCGGGCTGGTCAGCATCGCGGTGCTCGAATGGCGCCTCGCTGTGGTCGCCGTGTGTCTTTCGCCGTTGGTCTTCGGGCTGATGACGCTCGGCCGGCGGCGAGGTCGCGAACTCACCCGAGAGCACATCAAGCTGCGGTCAGCGCATTTCGCGGTGATCACCGACACGACGGGGGTGTCGGGGGCACTGCACGTGCGGCTGTTCGGCCGGAGCCTGTACGAGTCCGACCGCCTTGCCGGCATCGCCGCGCAGACCAGCCAGGTCGCCCTGGAGCGGATCAGGGTGTCCGCCAAGGCACAGCTCATGTCCTCCGGCGGTGCGGCCTCGGCCATCGTCGCGGTCATGAGCGTCGGGATCTGGCTCGTCAGCACCGACCGCACGACCGTCGGCACCCTGGTCGCCTTCGCGAGCGCGCTGTTGTTCGCCTACCGCCCGGTCACCGGTCTGGCCGAGAGCCGTGCCGATCTCATCGAGGCCGGCGTGGCGTTCGACCGGATCTTCGGCCTGCTCGATCTGCGACCTGACCTGCGGAATCTGCCGACCACCACTACCACCGGCGGCAGCCCGGTCGTCCCTGCCCGTTCCAGGCCGCGCGCCGACCCGGCGGCCCCGGGCAGGCGGGCCGTCGGCCCTCCAGCGGCCGGTTCGGGTTCGGGTGCGGCTGTGGGTGGCCCCGTGGTTCCGGCCCCGCGAGCCACGACCACGCCGCGGGTGCGAACGCCGCTCGGCGAGCAGCGGGCCGTACCAGGCCGATCACCCGTGCCGGGTCCAGGCGCGATGCCGGGTCCAGGCGCGATGGCGGATCCAGTCGCGATGCCGGGTGCGGGAGGCCGGAGCCCGGCACCACGCGATTCCGATCCCGCCGGCCCGGCCATGCAGGCACCGGAGATCACCGTCGACGGGGTGTGGTTCCGCTATCTCGGTGGCCGTCAGAACGCCTGGTCCGCGGCGGGGCGAGACGTGCGGCGTCGGTGGTGGTACGTCGAGGATGAGGACGAGGCGGATGCCGAGACAGCGGAGCCGGCCGGCGACGAGGTCCGGTGGGCGCTTCGTGATCTGCACCTGACCGCTCGCGCGGGTGAGAAGACGGCGGTTGTCGGAGCGAGCGGTGCCGGCAAGACAACCCTCGGCTACCTGCTGTCCGGAGTGCATCTGCCCGACCGGGGGCGATTGCTGCGCGACGGTGCCGACTTCGCGGAACTCAGCTGGGGCGAGCTCCGCGCGACCATCGGCGTCGTTCCCCAGGATCCGTATCTGTTCAACGACACCATCGCCGCGAACGTCCGCTACGGGCAGCTGGGCGCGAGCGACGAGGAGATCACCGCGGCCGTCACCGACGCAGGCCTCGGTCCGCTGCTGACCCGGCTGCCCAGGGGCATCGCCACGAAGGTCGGGGCTCGGGGCTACCAGCTCTCCGGCGGTGAACGCCAACGGCTGGCCCTCGCCCGTGTGCTCATAGCCGACCCACCCGTGCTCATCCTGGACGAGGCGACCTCGCAGCTCGACGCGGCGACCGAGCACACCGTCCAGGAGGCACTGGGCCGGCTGGGGGCCGGGCGCACCCGCATCGTGATCGCACATCGCCTGTCCACCATCGTCGACGCCGACCGCATCTACGTCATGGGCGACGGCTCGGTGGTCGAGCAGGGCCGCCATGTCGATCTCGTTCAGGCTGGCGGTGCCTACGCGCGCCTGTACAACCGTCAGATCCGCGGAGATGCGGACGCGGCCGCCGACGATGTCACCAGAGCAGATGAAGCTGGCGTCCCGTGATGGTCTCCTCGCCGGCTTCGGCCGCCGGCGCCACGCGCTCGAGATCAGTTGCCGCGGCCGCTGTCGCCACGCTGTTCTCGCCCGACCCCGACCCCGACCCCGGGCTTGGGCTTGGGCTTGGGGCGCAGGGCGACAGACTGTGCAGCACCTCGGGAAGGTCCTCGGCATGCACCACGGTGAGAGCCCGGGTGGCCCGGGTCAGCGCCACATAGAGGTCAGCCAGGCCCCGCGTCGGCCCAGCCACGATCTCGGCCGGTTCGACCAGGACCACCGCGTCGAACTCCAGCCCCTTGGAATCGGCCACAGTGAGGACCACGACCGGGGCGTCCAGCAGGTCGAGCTCCGGGCGGGCCCGACCTGCACGTGCGTGGCTCGACCCGTCTGCCTCGGGCTCGTCTGGCTGGCCCGGTGCCGCAAGCGCCGGTGCCGCGTCGCGCAGAGCCGCCCGAAGGACCGCGACCCGCCCCGGTGCGCTGATCACCGCGACCCGCCCGCCGCTCACCTCCGCCGCGGCGTCGATGGCGGCCGCGACCACGCCGCGCACAAGCTCGCCCTCGGCCGCCGAACCACCCGCCGCTACCGAGGAACTCCCAGCCGGTACCTCCCCCGCGCTCACGGCGATCCGCACGACGCGGGGGCGCCGCCCCACCGAACGGACTGAGCGCGGCGCCTCGGCGGCCGGGTCGGCGGCGGTCAGGACATCGGCCGCGACGTCCATGATCTCGCTGGGCGTGCGGTAGTTCACGGTGAGCCGCTCAACGGCGTAGTGGGTCACCGCCGGCCCCAGCAGTTCGCCCCAGCTGGTCGGGGCCCCCGGGCGGGCACCCTGGGCCAGGTCGCCCACGAGGGTCGCCGTCCGGCCGGGGCACCGCCGCCACAGCAGGCGCCACAGCATCGGCGAGACCTCCTGCGCCTCATCGACGATGAGGTGCCCGAAGGTCCAGGAACGATCACCGCTCGCGTGCTCGGCGGCGGCACGGCGCTGCCGCGGTGCCGTCCAGCGCTGCGCGATCGTGTCCGCGTCGATCCTGTCGTTCAGGCCGAGCATCTCCAGCACCCCGTGGGCGTACTCGCGCTCCGCCGTGCGCTCCGCCTCCACCCGCCGCTCCTCCGCCCGGCGGGCCTGTTCGTCGAGGTCGCCGAGCAGTTCCGCCGCCTCGTCGAGCAGCGGAACGTCGGCCGGGGTCCAGCGGACCTCCTCGGCCTTGGCTCGGCGCAGCAACGCACGCTCGGCCGCGGTGAGATGGGTGCCCGCCGCGCGACCGAGCAGGTCGGGCGAGGCATAGAGGTCGGCCAGCAGCCGGGCCGGGGTGAGCACCGGCCACAGGTCGTTCAGCGCCCGGCGCACCTCGCGGTCCGTCCACAGGTCCGACCGGATCTCGCCGCGCTCCTCCTGGTCGAACAGCCCCTTCGGCAGCTGGGTCACGACCTGGTTCGTCAGCACGTTCAGCAGCTCGCGCAGGAAGATCCCACGGGCGGAGTTGTGCGGGCGGCGACTGCGGCGGGCCCTGGTCCGGGCCCGGGCGATGGTGTCCCGATCGAGCTGGAGCTCGTACTCACCGTGGCGCAGCCGAAGCCCGCGGCCGGGGACTCGCTGCCGGTCCCGGACCGCGCCGGCGATCACCGCGGCCATCCGCTCGTCGCCCTTGAGCACAGCCACCGCGACCGGTTCCTCGCCGGTCGCCTCGATTCCGGGGAACAGCCGCGCCGGCGTCGCGAACATCACCCCGGTCTCGCCGAGGGAAGGCAACACCTGCTCGATATACCGCAGGAAGACAGGGCTGGGGCCGACCACGAGCACACCGGAACGCAGCAACCGGTCGCGGTGGGTGTAAAGCAGGTAGGCCGCCCGGTGCAGAGCCACCGCGGTCTTTCCGGTGCCAGGCCCGCCGTCGACGACCAGCACCGCGTTCGCGTCGGCGCGGATGATCCGGTCCTGCTCCGCCTGCAGGGTCGAGACGATGTCGTGCATGCGTCCCGTGCGGGGCGCGGAAAGTGCCTCCAGCAGCATCGTGTCCCCCGACTCGGGCACGTCGCTGCCAACACCAACCCCAGCGCCAGCTCCAACTCCAGCACCGGTTCCAGCGCCGGTTCCAGCACCGGTTCCGGCGCCGGCGCTCGCGGCGGCCATGAACGCCTGCGGGTCCAACGGATCGTCCGCGATGCCGGTGACCCGCCGGCCGCGGGTCCGCAGATGGCGCCGACGCACCAGCCCGCGCGGGTCGGCGATCGTGGCCTGGTAGAAGGCGGTCGCGACAGGAGCACGCCAGTCCACCAGGATCGGCTCCTGCTCCTGGTCGGAAAGCCCGATCCGGCCGATGTAGGTACGGCCCCCGTCGACGTTGTCCATCGCTCCGAAGCACAGCCGCCCTTCGGCGGCATCGAGCCGCGAAAGCCGGTCGGCATGCGTCGCGGCAAACACGTCGCGCTCCACGATCGACTGCGGAGTACCGGTGCCGGCCTCCATCAGGACCTGCCTGAGCTGGGCACGCGTAGTCTCGCGGATCTCGTCGAGGCGCGTGTAGAGGGTGTCGACGTAGGCCTGCTCGCGCGCAAGCTCCGCGTCACGTGTCGTCGGCACCTTGTGTTTCCTTCCCCACGGCTGGCTGGCCGAGGTCGAAACGGGCGGCGGATGGCCGATGGTGGGCCCGTACAGCCCACCACACTCAGATCATCCCGTCTGATCATCCCGTCTGACGACGCCCCGGCCAGGACGTGTCCTGGAGGCCCGACCGCCGCCAGGCGGCCGTCCAGGCCAGCACCCCACACGCCGACACATCGACCACTGCGGGGCGAGGCATCGACGCGCGGCCGCGGACGCGACTTTCGTCCCACCACACACGCTACGTCCGTCCGGCCGGCGGAGGACGGATGGAAGACGTGACGATGAACGTTTTCTCCCGGACGCCCGGCCGGCCTCATCCTCCGTGGGAGGCCGCCTGCCTGCGCACCTCCTCGGCGTCGTGCTCGAGCCGGGTGCGCACCAGCGCCGCGACCAGCCGCGGGATGTCCTCGCGCTCGACCAGCGCGCTCAGTGTCCGGACGTCTCTGGGCAGCCCCAGGTCGCCCGCCGACTGCAACGCACGTTGATCCGCGTAGGGCACCAGTTCGTCCCATGCCGCCTGGGCTTCACGCAGGAAGATGTCCGCGCCCACCGGCCCGATTCCCTTGATCTTCTGGAGCAGCAGCCGTTCGCGTTCCGGCGTGTGGTCCGCCTCGTCCCGCAGGCGCCGGATGTCGCCGTCGTAGGTGTCCAGCAGATAGCCGCACGCGTCGGCGAGGATGCGCGAGGTGCTCTCGTCGTAGCGCGCGTAGCCGCTCTGGTTGAGCACGCGGGTCCGGTCGGCCCAGCTCGTCTCGCTCATCGCGGCAGCCGTGGTGGTCCAGCCCTGCTCGCGCAACGCCCGGAAGGCGTCGACGGCGACTGACGTACGGATCCGCGCGCTCGCCAGCAGAGCGAAGAGCAACAGCTCGAACATCGCCTCGGCCGTGTCGGCGGGGACGTCCACACCGAGCTCGTCGGCGAAGGTGCGGCCGTGCCGCGCGAGCAGCTCTCCCACGACCACCTCGGGGTCTGTTCCAGCCATGAAGCTGGGTTACCCGCCGTCAGGCCGGCCGACGCTCGGCTGTCAAGCCCAGGTGCCCCCGATCCTGAGCCAGCCCGGACGTCTCAGTCGCCCCGGACGTCTCAGTCGTCCCGGAGGTCTCAGCCAGCCCAGAAGTCCTCGATCAGCCGGACGAGCTCGTGCGGCCGGTCGCTCTGTACCGAATGCCCCGCACCGGCCACCACGACGGTGCGCATCGACGGCAGGTGGCGGCGGAACCGCTCGACGTCCTCGTCGTGCACGAACGGCGACTCGCCGCCCCGCACGAGCAGCAGCGGAGCGGTGATCGCGCCCACCTCCTCCCACAGCTGCCCCATGTCGAGGAGACTGTTCTTTCCTGTGCTGGCGTTACCCAGGTCGTAGCGCCACGCCCACCGGCCGTCGGGCCGCTGGTAGGCGTTGTGACGTACCCCGCGGCGCACGCCCGACGCCGGGCGGTGCGGGCTGAGGCTGATCGCGGCCTGCGCCATCTGTTCGAACGAGTCGAAGGTTGGCGGGCCGCCGACCAGCGCCACCGCGCCACGCTGTGTCGTGCTCATCGCCTGGACTCTGGCGGCCGACTCCGGGGTGACGTCCACGAGCACCACCCGTGGGCACAGGTGCGGGCGGGTTGCCGCCAGGCGGATGGCCGTCGCGCCACCCAGCGACATCCCGACGACGAGCTGGGGTTTCGGCGCGACGGCCAGCATGCCCGCCGCGATCGCGTCGGCGTTCGCCCACGGCCCGTAGTCCCGGTCCTGGCGCCAGGAGGAGTGCCCGTGCCCGGGCAGGTCAAAGGCAACGGCCGGACGGCCGAGCGCCAGCACCACCGAATCCCAGGTGTGGGCGTTCTGTCCGCCGCCGTGCAGGAAGACGACCTCGGGTTCGACCGAGCCCCACCGCAGGTAGCTCAGCCGGCGCCCCGGCTCGATCTCGAGGTGACCGCGGCGGACGTCCGGCCGGCCATGGTGCGGAAGGCCCAGCTCCTCCGCGTTCTCGTGGAGCAGCCCGAACTCGTCGTAGTCGATGGTGGCATCAGGGTGCTCGACACCCGGCGCGTTCGTACCCGGCGCATCCGTCACGTTGCCGCCTCGCTCTCGTCACCGTCAGTTCGGTCGCCGGGAATCGCGGCCAAGGCTACCCGGCGGTAGGTTCAAGGAGTTCAAGGAGAATGTAGGACCTGTCGGGCCTTTCACGTGTCGATCCGGGGCGCGTCACGTGTCGATCCGGGGCGCGCCGGAACGCCGGCCGGGATGACGGAGGGACACCATGAGCTTCAGTCTCGACCTCACCGACGAGCAGACGGAGCTGCGATCGTGGGTGCATGGCTTCGCCGAGGAAGTGGTGCGGCCCGCCGCCTCCGAATGGGACGAACGGGAGGAGACTCCCTGGCCGGTCATCCAGGAAGCGGCGAAGATCGGCCTCTACAACTTCGACACGCTGTCCACGCTCTGGTTCGAGCCGACGGGGCTGTCCCTGCCGATCCTGTCCGAGGAGCTGTTCTGGGGCGACGCGGGCATCGGCATGTCCATCATGGGCACCTCCCTCGCGGTCGCCGGGATCGCCTCCTCGGGCACACTGGAGCAGGTCGGTGAGTGGGTGCCCGCCTGCTTCGGCGACGCCGCCGATCCGAAGGTGGCCGCGTACTGCGTCTCCGAGCCCCACGCCGGCTCCGACGTCTCGTCGATGCGGGTCCGGGCTCGTTACGACGAGGCCACCGACGAATGGGTCCTGAACGGCCAGAAGGCGTGGATCACCAACGGCGGCATCGCCAACGTGCACGTCGTCGTCGCCTCGGTGGACCCGGCGCTGCGGGCACGCGGCCAGGCGTCGTTCGTGGTCCCCCCGGGCACTCCCGGCCTCAGCTCCACTCGGAAGATCAAGAAGCTGGGGCTGCGCGCCTCCCACACCGCCGACGTCTTCCTGGACGACGTCCGCGTCCCGGGGCGCTGCCTGCTCGGCGGCAAGGAGAAGCTGGACGAGCGGCTCGCCCGCGCCAGGGAGGGCACCGGTTCGGCGGGGCAGACCGCGCTGGCGACCTTCGAGATAAGCCGCCCCACGGTCGGCGCCCAGGCGGTGGGCATCGCCCGCGCCGCCTACGAGTACGCACTCGACTACGCCCGCGGCCGCGAGCAGTTCGGGCGCCCGATCATCACCAACCAGGCCGTGTCGTTCGCGCTCGCCGACATGCGGATGGAGATCGACGCCGCACGGCTGCTGATCTGGCGCGCGGCCTGGATGGGGCGCAACGAACGCGAGTTCACGGCCGGCGAGGGCTCGATGTCGAAGCTGAAGGCCGGCGAGGTCGCGGTATGGGCGACTGAGAAGGCCGTCCAGATCCTCGGCGGAGCCGGCTACAGCCGCGAACACCCCGTCGAAAGAATGTATCGAGACGCAAAAATTTACACCATTTTCGAGGGCACGTCGGAAATTCAACGGCTCGTGGTCGCCCGAGCGATCTCCGGAATGCGCCTGTCCTGACCCTTCCTCCGGCCGGCGCGTCCCAACCACCGCGACCGGCGCTGCCGCTGGACAAGCTCCGAGGGCTCTGATCGCCGGGGAGTCCGCCACAAGATCACGAGCTTCGCGTTGGCCGACATGCCGGTGGGCAGGCATTGAGGATTTTGGTTACGTGAACGACCAAAATCCTCACCTTTTGCCGATCACTACCTCGCCCCGCACCCCTTTCGCGCCTTTTGCTACAAATTTACGGAGCGGTGCGGCGGCACGGAATCCCCTCAGCGATCGTCAGAGCTCCCCGCCGCCAGTCGACGACGGACTCTGGGACGACGAACGCCCTCAGCCCCTCGAACCGCCGTCCCGAGCCCCGGACATCCGGACGGGGCAGCGACCCGAGGCCCGACGGGGCCATCCACAACCGGACACCCTATCGAAATAATATCTCCACACGAGAAAATTTATACGATTCCTGAAGATTCCCCAGAGATTCGACGGCCAAAGGCAACCCGGGTGACCTCAAGAATGAGACCGTCTCGACCCGGAGCATCACGACCACCGGGCGCGACACCCGCACACAACACCTGACCGACGAAAGATCCATCAGTCATCCACGATGGCACCTCGGAGGCCGCGACAGAGGCGTCACTCGCCGCACCAGTCGTCGCAGAACAATTTTCCCCGCGAGATGGACAAAAACCGGCAAGCTACGAGGTTCGACGGCACAGTTCCGTCTTGGATCAGACTTGTCGGACCGCCGATGCGGGACGGGGAGGGTGTTCGGGGGCACCTGCCGCGTCGGCGGTCCGACCGCGACCGACCGCGAAGCACCAGCCCCAGCGCCGCTGGTGACCGCGGTCGTGTCATCCCCGGCCGACTCAGGCCGTCTCGTTCAGGCCGTCTCGTTCAGGTTCGCTGCCTCCCATGTTCTTCCGCGTCTGGTGCGCCGAAGCCTGCGGGCCCGGGAACCGGCCATCGAAGCGGCATCCGTCCGCGCAGCGACGAATTGTCGGTGGCGCCCGCTACGTTCACGCCATCGGGGAACGGCCCGACCACCAGGAGCAGTCGATGGTCGCCGGCCGCTACAGATGACGACGATCGGGAGCGATGCAGTGACGGACATGGCGGCCTTCGCTGGCCCTCCGAACCCTGCTCAGTACTGGGCGACCCGCAGGCCCCTGCCCCTAGGCAGCGGCCCTGCCTCGGCCGCCGATCGGATGCAGGCTCCGGCGCCGGTGCTGGGCGCTCTCGCGTTGGCCGTCGCGGCGGTGCTGCCAGATCTCGCCGGGCGGGTACCACTCGGGCCGGCCGCGAAGCTCGGGCGCCTCCGTGTGCAGGCGATCGAGGCCGGCATCCGGCCTGGATCGCGGCGGGCCGGGGCACCGCCGCCACGGCAATGGCCGCTCGGCGTTCAGGTGGGCCAGCGCGGGCCGATGCCGCCGCGACCCGCGCCCACCCCGCGTGTTCCCGGGTCGGGGGTGCGTGTGCCTGGGCCAGAGGTATTCGTGCCGCCGTGGCCGGCAGGCCCCGCAGAGTCGCCTGTCCTGCGGGCTCTGCGCGCGCTCGGGTCACCACTCGTCAACCGTCTGCTCGGCGCGCTGGAGCTGGCCGTCGACGTCCTCCCCACCGCGGGCGCCCCGACCGGGGTGGCCGGGCTCCTGCCGCCTCCGCCGTCGGGCTCGGTTCTCTACGCCGGTGTCTATGTCGGCGAGGACGATGAGGCGGGCCGGGCCGTCATCACTCTCGATCAGATCCGTCGCGGCGCGACCACGCTGGTGGCGGACCTGACCTGGGCACTGGCCGGGCATCCTCAGATCGCACCGCTGCTGACCGCCGCACCCGACGCACCCGCACCCACGCCCGAGGCACCCGCACCCGCATCCGCATCCGCATCCGACGGACCAACCATGCCGACCCGGGACGCGGCCGCTGCCGAGGCGGCGGTGGCGGCGCGGCATGGTGCGGCCCATCTCGCCCTCGGGGTGGCGGCCGCCGCCGTGGTGCTGCGCGAGCTGGCCGTGCCCGGCGTCGGAATCGACGCAGCGGCGGTGATCGGTGTCGGGCTGGGCGCGGCGGTCGAACTGCTGACCAACACACCGATGCCGCCCGCCTACGCGCAGGCGGCACTCGCCAGGCGGCGCGCCGAGTATCTGCTGCCACGCACGGCGCACGGGCAGGTCCAGCTGGCCGGGCACTGCTTCGGCCTGTTCGAGGGCGCCTTTCCGGTGGCGGCGGTTCCCGGCGACGGTGCCTTCGCCGGCAACGGCCTGGTTCAGGTGGTCCCTGGCGGCGCTGTCATCCGGGCCGGTTCCGCCGCCGCGGTCGTCCACGTGACCATCAAGGTCCTCGCGGGTCCACCGGAGCAGGTCGAGCTCGTCGGGTGGGACGAGGTCGTCGACGTGAGCTGGACCGCAGCGGCCGGCGCGGCCTCGGTGCTGGGCCCGGCACAGCCCGGGGCGCCGGTGGAGCCGGGCGGCCTCGCGCAGCAGACGCCCCCCTGGCCCGGCGAGTACCGGCTACGGGTACACGCAACGGGCCGGGACGACGCGGTGGAGGCGGCGGGGGCGGTGGACGCGGGGGCGGTGGACGGTGACGTTGCCGCGACGCAGGCACTGGCGCCAGCCGGCGGATACATCGTAAGCCGCACCGAGTCATATCTGCTGACGGTGTGGGCTGCGCCAGCCACCGCCCCGATCATGCACAAGCGGACCGACCGCCTCGGTTACCGGCTTCGCGGGGAGCAGGAGCCGGCGACCCCGCCACGGCCGGAGAAGAGCTACTCCTGGATCGGGCGAAGCGGCCTGAGCGAGGCCGCCACGATCACCGTGATCACCGGCCTGGGTCTCGATGACGTGGTGCGTGCGTTCCAGGCCGACCCGCAGTCGGCCACGACCCTGCAGTCGGCCCGGGACCAGGCCGGCCACCGGTTCTCGGTGTCCTTCCTCGCCGTGGACGGCGCCGTGCTCGCCGTCGAGGACAACGGCTTCATGGGCAGCGCCGCCGAGGTGCTGCGCCCGCTGTCTGCGCAGGGCCGCGCGGCCAGCATCTTCTGGAACATCAACACGGTCCGACGGCTCAACCTCGCCGAGGGCGGCGAGCTGCTCGCCACGCTGGAGCTTCCCCACGACGGCCCGGTCCCCGCCGCCGCAGCGCCCTATCTCGCCGACCTGGATCTGGCCGACTACCGTGACGGGGCCGCCAAGGGCTTGGCCGCCGTCGCACGCTTCACCGGATACCAGGTCCGACCGGCCGACCTCACCCGCATCGAAGAAGCCGACCGCGCCTACCTCATCCGGTCGTAACGCCCCGACATCCGCCAGAGGCTCGCCGTCAGCACCGCGCGCCGGCACGGTGCTGGCCAGCACCATGCACTCCAGCACCATGCACTCCAGCACCGCGCAGGCCGGCGACGCGCTCCTGCCGGCATCGCCCCACACCGGCAGGAGCGCAAAAAGAGCCAGTCTGCTCGCGGAGGAACGGCTGGGCGCAGACAGCTTCCGGACAGCGGGGTCGGCGCACCGCCATCACCGCGCCCGCATACAGTGTTGCCTGTTCCCGGCGGTTTCCTTTCCGGATTCCGCCGGAACGGTACGGCGGCCGCTTGTGGTGGCATTGTTTACGGCAGGATCAGGAACCGGAACGCGGCGGCGGCCCTCCTGCGGTGAGGCACCGAACCCCGCCGCCACAGGTGAGGGTGAATTCGATGTCATCGGATGCCGGCGTGACCGCCCGCACCACTCCGCTCGGCAGTGGCGACCCTCGCCAGCTGGGTTCCTACCAGCTGCTCGGCAAGCTCGGCCAGGGCGGAATGGGCACGGTCTACCTGGGCCGGTCGCAGCAGGGCCGACTCGTCGCGATCAAGGTGATTCGTGCCGACGTGGCGGACAACCCCGAGTTCCGTGCCCGCTTCTGGTCGGAGGCGGAGACCGCGCGCAAGGTCGCCCGGGTCTGCACCGCGGAGGTGCTCGAGGCCGAGCCGCACGCCCCGCAGCCGTACCTCGTCACCGAGTTCATCGAAGGCGAGACGCTGGCCCGGTTCATCACCCGCAACGGCCCGCTGGCCGCCGCCAACCTCGAGCAGCTCGCGGTCGGTGTCGCCGCGGCACTCACCGCGATCCACCGCGCCGGCATCGTGCACCGCGACCTCAAGCCGTCGAACGTGGTGCTCTCCCCGTTCGGCCCCCGCGTCATCGACTTCGGCATCGCGCGCGCCCTCGACGCCGCAACGAGCATCACCGGCGACCTCCAGCAGCTCGGGACGCCCGCCTTCATGTCCCCGGAGCAGATCCAGGGCGGGGCGGTCACCCCGGCCGTCGACATCTGGGCCTGGGGTGGCCTGGTCACCTTCGCCGCGACCGGCCGTTACCCGTTCGGGGAGGGCACCTCCCAGGTGCTGCTCTACCGGGCGCTGAATGACGATCCCCAGCTCGACGGCATCGACCCGGCGCTGCGTCCCATCGTCTGGCAGGCGATGCGCAAGGATCCGGCGGGCCGGCCCTCCGCGCAGCAGCTGATGCTCCGCCTGCTCGGTGACTCCGCCGCGGACCCGGACGCCACTGTCGACCCGAGCCAGGTCACGCACGTTCTCGAAGGCTGGGACCTTCAGGCCGCCGCCGGTGCCGCGCTCGGCGCCACACCGACGCCCCGGTCGCCGACGACCGACCCGCGGGCAGGCACGGGCCGGCACGCCACGGCCGGCGCGCAGACTCCCGATGACCGCACCGCCGTCACCGCCCTCGCCAGCGGCGCCGGAGTCGGGGCTGGAACGGGCCCCGGGGCCGGCACCGAGACCGTGGATACTCCGACCCAGTCGCGGACCCGGGTCGGCGGATCGCCCACGGGCGGCAGGCGCCGCACCGCGATCGCCGTCGGCGGCGCCGCGGCCGCGGTCGTGGTGGCGGTCGCCGCCATCCTGATCACGCAGACCGGCGGCGACAAGAAGGACGACACGACGACCGTCGCCGGCAGCAGCAGCGCACCGCCACAGAAGTTCGCCCTGCCGCAGGCGAAGGTTCCGCTCGATACCGAGACGATGGTCTTCGCCACCAAGGACAGCGGAAACTACGACCTGTACACCGGCCGGCTGCCGGACCAGGGCGAGCTCACCGGCGTCAAGAAGATCACGACCGCGTCCCAGGACGAGCTGCTGCCCTCGATCAGCAGGGACCGCCGGACGGTCGTCTTCTTCCGCGAGGAATCCGAGACCGAGAACGCCCTGTACGCGGTGGCAGCGGACGGTTCGCAGGACCCCGTCAAGCTGTTCACCAGCGGTGCGGCCGAGAACCTGACCATCGCCGACGACGCCCGGCCGTCTCTTTCTCCCGATGGGAAGTTCGTGGTCGTCAGGTCGACGACCAACGCGGACGGCCTGCCGGACGCCGGGCTGTACGTAGCCAGGCTCGACGACGGCAAGGTCTTCCGACTCAACACCGCCCAGCAAGCGACCGACCCGGCCTGGTCACCGAGCGGCGAGCGCATCGCCTACTGGGCCTCCGAGTCGGAAAGCGACCGGGGCTTCATCGTCACGATCCTGGCCACGCCCACCTCCACCCCGACACCGCTGACGAAGGGGCAGGGCAATCGTGATGCCGACCCGACGTTCTCCCAGGACGGCCAGCGGATCGCCTTCAGCCGCCAGGAGAAGGACGGGGATCTTGAGATCTACCAGATGAACACCGACGGCTCCCACGTCACCCGGGTCACCGCTGAGAAGGGGCAGGACCAGGACCCCGCCTACTCCCCCGACGGCAAGTGGCTGGTGTTCACCGGCGAGCGGGGTGGTGCGCCCCGCAGGATCTTCCTCACGGACCCGGCTGACACGACCACGCCGGATCGTCAGCTGACGACCGTTCCGAGCTTCCACGTCCGCTGGTCGACCGGCTGATCTCGCCATCGCCACGGCCGGGCCGATGCACCTGATCGGCCCGGCCGGCGTCGCCGGGCTCGGCCATGCCGGCTTGGACCAGCCGCCAGAACTCCGGACCCCCACCCGGCCCGGCGCCACTGTCGTGTCGCCGCAGGACAGCGTCCTTGAGAGCGACGAAGTGAGGGGAGGGTTCGGCTCCCGGCCGACTCTCCCCCACCGGCACGGCGGCCCGAGGTGGGTGCCCGCCGGCTTCCCGCAGCCAGCCGTGGCGAAGCACCGCCCGCAGCATCGGCACGGCGATCGCTCGATCCAGCCACAGGACGACGTCCTGCAGGGTGCGGTGCACCGCTGTGACGGTGATACCGCCCAGATCTGTCACCTCTGGCGGGGCCAGCGTCATGAGGTGGCGGCGGCAGCCGCGTCGGCGCCGCACCGCAACCGCGGGATCCTCGAACGCGACATCCACCGGCTCCGCGGCCTGCCACGGCGGTAGGCCGGGGACGCCGTGCAGCCGGGCCGCGGTCAGTAGGCAGACCACGCCGCCCGCGGCGGCCAGTGCGGCTCGGGCATACGCACGCACCCGATCGCGCACGGGCGGGACGAGCAGGGTTCCCCGGATCGGAGCCCACCAGCCACCCGTGCGCCGGCGCGAGGCGATCGCGGCGTCGGACATGCCGAGCCGCCGGGCCTCGCACCGGGTGACCATGTCGTCCTGCCGGCGGGCGAGGGCGACGACGTGTGCATAGGCATCGGGCATGGGCCGAGTCTGCGGCGCCGAGCAGCGGCCGGGCGGCCGACGCCGGCCGCTGTGGACGAACGAAAGTGGAACCGGCTTATCCACCGGGCCCGCGACCGCACGGCTCGCCGGAGCAGCGGACGTCGGCGGACCAGCGACCGGCGGACCGGCGGACCGGCGACCGGCTCGCCGGGCACCGGCTACCAACTATCGGCCACCGACGCCGTCTGCCCGCCGCCCGGGAGCGGGAACGCCGAAGGGGCGACGCCCGCCCGCATGGTGCCGGGTGAGCGTCGCCCCTTCGAATTCGTTGCTGTGTGCCCCGCGGACACCGCGGGCCGGCGGCCCGCCGCGGGTGCGCCCGCGTCAGCGCGTGGGAGCGGCGGCCGGACGGCGCTTGTTGGTCTTCGGGTCCATCCTGCGGACGAGCAGGGAGGTGACCACTACGCAGACGACGCCGACAGCGAGCGCGCCCCCCATGTCGATCGCGAACTGGGTGGTCGTGAACCTGTAGAGCGGGTCGGCCGGAAAGTCCGGGTTCAGCGGGCCTCCGAAGCCGGAGATCTTGTTCAGGTCGATCACCGAGGACAGCCCCGCGAATCCCCATCGCGCGGGCGCGATCCAGCTGGCCTGCTCCAGGCCGGCCGTTCCCTCCGCGGGCACCAGACCGCCGGAGAACACCAGCTGGGCCATCGTGATGAGCACCAGCAGCGGCATCGTCTTGTCCGCGTTGTCGACCAGCGCCGAGATGACCAGACCGAGCATGGCGGAAGCCAGTGACAGCGCGATCACGGCGACCATCGCCTCGAAGAACGGGAAGCCGAACAGGCCGTCGCCCATCTTCCGGCCGGCGAGACCGATTGTCGTGAACACCGCGGCCTGCAGGGTGGTGATGAGGATCAGCACCACGATCTTCGAACCGATGTAGGCCGTTCTGGACAGACCGATCGCCCGTTCTCGGCGATAGATGGGTCTCTCCTTGACGATCTCTCGCACCGAGTTCGACATACCCATGAAACAGGCACAGAGAGTCAGAACCAACAGCACGGTGGGTGCGTCTCTGTTGGGCTCGGTGTCGGATATGAACACCAGGTCCCCGGGAATCGCTCTGGGAATGGCTCCCAGCAGGAACGGGAACGCGATGATCAATCGGAGGTACGACTTGTCGGAGGCGACGACGGCCATCATTCGTCTGCTCAACGTGACAAGCTGGGACACCACTGACTGTTGCCGGATCGACGGCAGGTCCTCCGGCGCGGGCCGCGCGGAGGGAGCGGTGACCGACGCCGGCACGTACCACCGCGACTGGCGGAAGCGGGCCGCGGACTCGGCCCCCGGGGTCGCCTCCAGCGTGAGGAAGACGTCGGGGTAGTCCCTGGCCTGGAAGAAGGGCAGCGCGTCCGCCGGCGGGCCGAAGTAGGCCACGTAGCCGCCGGGCGCCAGGACCAGGACGTAGTCGCAGAGGTCGAGCTGGGCGACGCTGTGCGTGACGACGATGACCGTTCGGCCGTCGTCCGCCAGCTTGCGCAGCGACTCCATGACGTTCTTGTCCATGCCCGGGTCGAGGCCGGACGTCGGCTCGTCCAGGTAGAGCAGGGTCGGCTTGGTCAGGAGCTCCAGGGCCACCGAGGTCCGCTTGCGCTGGCCACCGGAGAGCCGCGAGACCTGGGTGTTCGCGTGGTGGGTCAGCCCCAGCTCGGCGAGCACCTCGTCGACGCGCTGACGGCGCTCGGCCTTCGTCGTGTCGGGCGGGAACCGCAGCTCCGCACCGAACTCGAGCGCCTTGCGGACGGTCAGCGAGGTGTGCAGGAGGTCCTCCTGCGGCACGTAGCCGATCCGGCGGCGCAGCTCGTCGTACTCGGAGTACATGTCCCGGCCGGCGTAGCGGACGTTGCCCTTGTCCGCGGGACGGAACCCGGTCAGCGCGTTGAGCAGCGTCGACTTGCCGGCACCCGACGGGCCGACAACGCCGAGCAGCGCACGCCCGGGAAGCTTGAAGGTCATGTCGTGCATGAGCTGCTTCTCGCCGGCCCAGACGTTGAGGGCGTCGACCTCGAAGCTGACGTCACCGGAGTCGAGGTACTCGACGAGCAGGTCGCCTTCGAGCTGGAAGACGTGGTGGCCGACGGCGATCACGTCGCCCTGGTTCACGTTCGCCCGGTTGATACGACGGCCGTTGACGAAGACACCGTTCGCGGACTCGAGGTCGGCGATCTGCAGGCCGGAGCGGCCGATGTAGAGCTCGGCGTGCCGCCGTGACGCGAGCAGGTCGGTGATGACGATGTCGTTGTCGCGGGCGCGGCCCATCGTCATCGTTCCCGGGCGCAGCCGGTAGGTGGTCCGCCGCTCGTGCTCCTGGTCGAGGCTCGTGGAGCCGGACGGGGTCTGCGCCGGGTCGTAGCCCTGCTGCGGGGCGCTGCCGCGGCCGGCCGGTACGCCCTGCCCCACCTGAGCCGACTGCCCACGCCCGCCACCCTGGCCTCGGGTCGGCGCGGTGGGCCGCGGCGGCTGGTAGTTGCTGGAGCCCGGGAGCATGGTCTCCATCTCGTAGGCGCCCGGGTCGTAGTCGCTCTCGCCGTACCCGCCGCGACCGGCCGGGAACTCGGGCATGACGACGACCTCGGGGCCGCTGGGCGTGCCCAGCCTGAACCGGACCTCGCCCTGGACGCTCACCGACTCGGGCATCCGCTGCCCGTCCACCCAGGTGCCGTTGGAGCTGATGTCGCGGACGGACCAGCCCGCGCCCGTCTGCTCGACCAGGAGATGCCGGCGGGAGACGCGACTGTCCGCGATGACGTAGTCCGCGGTACGGGCCCGGCCGATGATGAACGGCTCACCTGCAGGCACAGTGGCGGCACCGGCCTCGGTGACGACTCTCAGATACGTCGTCTGCACGTCTCTCCCCCTTCGCGACGGGACGCAGGCCGGGATGCCCCGCCGAAACCCTCTTCAGCACGTCGTCCGGATCGGTCTCCGAACAGGACGGGCAACGGTGCCACCACCGATGGATCCTCACTACCTTGACCGATCTTGCGGGATGTCGCAGATCGTAGCGTTGCGCACCGACCTTGATCCAGCCCGGGTGACGCGGACACCGTCGAGCGGACCGCCTCAGCCGATTCTGGGGTCGACACCTCTAACCTTCCTCACGTCGTTCGTTCACGCCCGGAGCCTTTCCTATCCTGCCGGCACCGGATCCGTGACCGGGTGTGGCAAGTCAGGCACGGCCACCGACGAGGCGGGCCGCTCCGCGCGCCACCGACAATGCCTGCTGGGAACTGTCGGAAGCTACTTCTGTCGCCGATCTGACCCGCTACCGTACGCGCCCGACCGAGGGGCCGGGCGGCCGATCGCACCGGCCGTCGGGAGGCCCGCGTCGGCGCCGCCTGGGCTCGCCGCGGTGAGCCCAGGCCGCCGTCGCGGTCCCGGCGGACGCTCATCCGCACCCCCGAAAGGGGGACCAAATCGGATGATCCACCCAGATCGACCACGCCGCGTGTCTCATTTGCCGCCGGTCGACTCGGGAGCCGCCGGGAGCGTGACGTCCTTCGCGGTTGCGGTCAGTGACAGCCCGTCCGCCCCCGTCGATGCCTGGACGATGTTCAGGTCGAACGGCAGCCCCGCGATCGGGATGGGTATCGAATCAATGGAGACGCCGCCCGGCAGCGGGATCTCGAACCCAAGCACCTTGATCTCGGACGGAATGAGGGTGAGCTTGTTCTCGTCGACCTGGAAGGTGGTCACACCGCCGACCTGCTGGCCCGCGACACTCGCCGAGATCTCCACCTTCTTGCCACCGTCGACCGGCGTGACCTTGGTGGGTGGATCCTGCTTCGCCAGGTACGTGTTCAGGTCGTCATAACTGATCCGGACCGTCGCCCGGACATCGTCCACCGGGACCTCTCCGATGTTGTCCGAGATCGCGTCCTTGAAGGGGACATGAAGACCCTTCAGATTCGCGTTGACGGATGATATCCGCGGACCGGGCGTCGGAATTCCGTCGATCGTCACACCGATGTTGGTGAACTTGCCGAACAGCACCTGGGTGAGGAACGGGAACCCGCCGATCGAGACCTTCCGCACCGTCGGCTGGGTGTCACCCGGCTCCAGGCTCGCCGCGACGCTTTCGGCGATCTGCTTTTCCATCTGGTCCTTGGCGATCGCGACCGCCACCCGGTCCGCCACGACGAAGAGCACCAGCAGGACCACGACGACGAGCGTGAGAACGCGGCCACGACGCCGTTTGCGACGGGCGGGCGGCCCGGCCGCCGCACCGTCGCCCTGGCCACCTCTTCCCGGGTCGCCACCGGAACCTCCACCCGGCCCCCCGGGCGGCTGCTCGGCGCTCAGGCCCCCGGCCAGCACGTCGGCCTCCGCGGGACCACGACCCGCCTCACCGAACCCACCGCCGCCGGGAACCGGCCGGACATGGCCGCCGCTGTCGGTGTAGCTACCGCCGGTGTGCGCGGGCCGGTCGTAACCGGGCCCCGGGCGCTCGAACGACGTCGTGGCCCGGTCGGGAGCCGGCGTCGGCGCCGACCAGTCGTAGCCCGGACCCGGCTGGCTCTGACCCGGAGCGGGCTGGTTGTACCCCGGGGCGGGCCGGCGGTCATAGCCGAGACCCGGCGGAGCGAGGCCAGGCTGGGCATGCGGCCCGGACTGCTCGGGGGCCGCCGGCCGGCCACCGGCGGCCCGCGGGACACTCCCCCGCCTGACCACCGTGGTCGCGTCGCCGGGCACCGCGTCGCCGAGCACCGCGTCCCCGAGCACCGCGTCGCCGAGCACCTGGGTCGCGCCGCCGGCCGGGTCGTCCTGATCGCCCTCGTCCGCGGGGCGCACCGGGCGGCCGGGGCGGAACGCGTCCGCGGGCGGCGGCGGGCCCGCGGGCCGGAAGGAGGCGGCGGGCGGCGGGGGCGCCGAGGGAGCACCGGGCCGCGCCCGACGCTGCACGTCCTGGGTCGGCCGGGTTCCGTGCTCGCTCCCGGCGGGCCCGCCGGGAGGCATGACATGGGTGACGTCCGCAGGGTCCTGCGCGTCGTCGTCGCCGCGGCCGTGGTTCACCGGAACATCTCCCGCTCCGCGCCGCACCGGGCCCCCCGGCATGGCGCCGCCGTGTCACAGTCGGTCATGTCGAAGAGCGTCCGACCCGCCAACCGGCGTCCAATCCGTCGGCCCATCAAAGGATGGTCGCACGTGGAAGGGGCGGACAGTGAAGTCGGGTGCGATCATCTGTGTCTCGCCCGTGTCGGATTTCCGACCCGCCGGCACACCAGTCACGCACCGTCCCGAGACTTTGTGACAAGCCGCCCAATCCGCTGACAGCGGGTGATGGGCAGAGCGGGCGGAGTGGCGCGGGCAGCGTCGAGGCAGGGCAGCGTTGAGGCAGGGCAGCGTCGAGACAGGGCAGCTTGGGGCGGGCTCAGACCTCGAGGGGCAGCTGGGTGTTGGCTCGCCGCCGCCGCGCCGCCGGCGCGAGCCGGAACGCGGTGCCCCCAGGCGCGGCGAACGCGTCGAAGAAATGATCCGCGACGGCGTCGGGCAGCAGCGGTCCGGCGGGCCCGACCCGGCCGTCGATGACGACGGTGCGCAGACGGATGCCCTGTGCCGCGAGCAGCGGCGCCATCGACTCGCCCATCGCCGCGACGCCTGCCTTGCCGACCGCGAGCGCGAACCGGCCCGCCGCCGGCTCGCTGCGCGGGCCCGCGACCGTGAGCATGATGGTCGCTCCCGGCCGGTCCGCCATCAGCGGCGCGGCGATCTGCACGGACATCAGCGCCCCGGTCACGTTCACCGCGAGTGTCTGGTTCATGGAGTCGGCCCGCACCGAGAAGGCCGTCCCCCGGATACTCAGCTTCGCGTTGTAGACGAGGACGTTGAGGCCACCGATCTCCGCCGCGAGCCGGCTGACCGCCACCGAGAACGCACGTTGGTCGGTGACGTCGGCGACGGCGCCGGCGATCGGATGCCCCGCTTCGCCCAGTTCGGCGCTCACCCGGGAGATGGTGTCGGACGAACGTGAGATCACCCCGAGCGCGAAGCCCTCACCGGCGAACCTGCGCAGCAGCGCCGTTCCGAACGCGGCACCCGGGCCGACGACGACCAGCCCTCGGGTCGCCCCGGCGCCTGTCGCCGCCCCGGTCCCGGTCGCGGCCTCGGCAGCGCCTACCGCAGTCCCGGTCGCGCTGCCGTCCGCGGCATCCATCGTGACCGCGCCGTTGTCCATGCAGCCATCCTGACGGGCGCCGACGGGGGCCGTGGCGCGATGTCCCTCATTCGCCCGGTCGGGGCCCCGATCCGGTGCTCACGCGGTCCCTCCGGCCTGCGTCCTCGACGCGACCGGCACGGCGGGCACGGGTCCTGGAGCGGCTTCGGCCGACCGTGCGACGCCCGGCGCGCAGCCCCTGGGTGAGCAGCCGGCGGCGCCGCGGCACCCGGCCGCGACCATCGCCGCCCCTGCGCTCGACCGGCCGGGCGCCGGCCGCGGAGCGGCCACGTCTGCCGCGGGCGGTGGTCGCGGCGGTGGCGGTGGCCGCCTCCGCGGCCGCCTGCCGGGCCGCCGCGTTCCTGGCTCGGGTGGGTGCGGCCTTGCGGTAGGCGATCAGGAGCGCGGTCAGCACCAGGCCGACCACCATGGAGATCAGCAGCAGCGCCACAATGACGGCGGCGAATGTCCTCACCCGGCCTATGTACCCCTGGTACCAGGTACGTCACTCCCGGCGGCGAAGGTCGGCACCGAGGAGTGAACGGCACCCAGGGCGCTACTCGGCCTGCGGCGCGGCGCTACTCGGCCTGCGGCGGAAGCAGAATGCCCGGGTTGAGGATGCCGGCCGGGTCCAGCGCGGCCTTCACCGCGCGCAGCACCGTGACGCCCACGTCCCCGATCTCGGCCCGCACCCAGGGCCGGTGCTCCGTCCCGACCGCGTGGTGATGGGTGATCGTCCCGCCGTTCGCCATGATCGCGTCTCCGGCGGCCTGCTTCGCCCGGCTCCAGCGGGAGATCGGGTCGGGTCCCTGGGCGCAGACGATCGTGAAGTACAGCGATGCTCCAGCCGGGTAGACGTGCGAGACATGGCACAGCACGACGGCCGGTGACCCGTCGGACTCGATGGCGTCGGTCACCGCCCGGCCGACGGCCGCGTACAGGCGCGCCACGTCCCGCCAGTAGGCCGCGGTCTCCAACGTCTCGGCGAGGATGCCCTCGTCGAGCAGCGCGTCGCGCAGGTAGGGCGCGTGGAATCGGCCGGCGAGCCAGTCCTGCCCTACTCCCTCGCCCAGCGGCAGGCCACCCGCGGCGGTGATCACCGTCCCGACGGCGGTGGCTCGCTCGGTCACGTCCGCGTCGCCCCCCTCGTAGCCGGTCAGCAGGTAGCAGCCGGCGATCACGGGCAGCGAGGTGGGGGTCACCGCCGACGTCGCCGGGACGGTCACGTCCGTCCCGGCGGTGACGGCGTTGGCCAGGCCGGCGGCGGTCTCCACCTCGTCGGAGAGCCGGCAGACCGTGGGCAGCAGGTCCCGTTGGGCCAGCTCGCGCAGCAGATCCAGCCCGGCGGCCAGGTTCGCCACCCGCCAGCCCTCGAACCGGCGGCGCCGCGGCAGTGGCCGCACCCGGACCCTGACCTCGGTGATCACCCCGAAGGCCCCTTCGGAGCCCAGCGCGAGCTGGCGCAGATCGGGCCCGGCGGCCGAGGCGGGCACCCGCCCCGGCTCCCAGGTGCCCACCGGGGTCGCCACCCGAAGACCGGTGACGAGCTGGTCGAACCGGCCGTAGCCGGCCGAGGCCTGGCCGCTGGAGCGGGTCGCGGCGAAGCCGCCGATCGTGGCGTACTCCCAGGACTGGGGGACATGCCCGAGGGTGAGCCCGTGCTCGGCCAGCAGCGCCTCCGCGGCCGGCCCGCGCAGCCCCGCGCCCAGTACCGCCGTGCCCGACACGGGATCGACCTCGCGCACGCTGTCGAGACGGCGCAGGTCAAGAGCCACGACACCGATGTGGGCATCCGCCGGTACATCGGCCGGCGACGTCCCGGTCGGTGTGCTCGGCACCAGCCCGCCGACGACGGACGTCCCACCGCCGAACGGGACGACGATCACCCGGTGGTGGGAGCAGATCCGCAGCACGGCCAGGACCTGGGCGTGATCGGCGGGGACGACCACGACATCCGGCGCGTCCGAGGCGTCGCCGGCGCGTAGCCGCAGCAGGTCGACGGTGGAGCGCCCCCGGCAGTGGCGCACCCGTGCCTCGCGGTCCTCCAGCACATGGTCGGCGCCCACGACGGCACGCAGTTCGATCAGCACCTCGACCGGGAGCCGCGCCGGGGCGAGGATGACGTCCGCGAGGTCCACCGGCGGGCTCGGGCGTGCCGCGATGCCGAGTGCGGCGAGCAGATCGCGGACGGCGGCGGGCAGTGGATGGTGTGCCTCGGCCGCCCCCCAGCCCCACCAGACCGGATCGCCGCCCGGCGCGTCGCTGTGCTCCCCCGACTCGGACGTCATCTGCGCTCCCGTGCCCGCTCGTCCGCTCTGCCTGGATCGAGACGGCGCCGTCGATACACTGTGACACCTGACGGCACAGTGTCACATACGATCGCTTCGGGAGCACCCTCAACACGGCGGACCGGCACAGCGGCGGGGGAGGAGCAGGACCGATGGATGGACCGACCCACCCACCCCCCGGCACCGCCGCACCTGCCGCCGCCCAGCGCCCCGCGACGTCAGCCGTTCCCGACGATGTCGTCCTCGACGCCGCGGCGGCGTTGTTGATGACCATCGGGGTGCGCCGGACTACCCTCGCCGAGGTCGCCCGGCAGGCCGGCGTCAGCCGGATGACGCTCTACCGCCGCTGGCCCGACCTGCGCTCGCTGGTCCGTGACGTGATGACCCGTGAATGGGCTCGGATCGTGGTGCCGGGGGCGATGGCAGCCGGCGACGGCACGGCCGGCACCGATCCGGCCGCGACGCGCGCCGAGCTGGTGCGTTCCCTGGTCGCGACCGCGCAGGCCTTCCAGTCCAATCCGCTGTTCCTGCGGATCTGTGCCACGGACGGCGAACTGCTGGCGCCCTACATCCTGGAACGGCTGGGCACGACCCAGCTGCTCGTGCTCGACCTGCTCCGTGAGCGCCTCGCCGCGGCGCGGGCGGTCGGCGCCGTGCGGGCCGGTGACCCGGCGGCCCAGGCGCGGATGGTGCTGTTGGCGACGCAGTCGTACGTTCTCTCCGCGGGCGCGCTGGGCGACGAGGTGGCCAGGGAGGCCCTGGCGCACGAGCTGTACCTGATGTTGGACGGATATCTGTCACCACCGGAAGGTCCTCCTCCGGTCGTCGAGAGCCCCCCGCCAGGCGGGAGCCGGCCGGCCGAGCATCGCGAGCACCCTGGAGCGCAGAAATGACCGGTCTTCTCGAACGCGCGTCGCTGACCGCCGAGCGCCGCACCCGCGAGCTGGCCGAGCTGGCGGGCGGTGAGGTCGTCGACCTCCTCGTCGTCGGCGGCGGCGTGACCGGCGTCGGGGTGGCGCTCGACGCGGCTTCGCGGGGGCTGTCCGTCGCCCTGGTCGAGGCCCGTGATCTCGCTTTCGGCACGAGCCGGTGGAGCTCGAAGCTGGTGCACGGCGGGCTGCGCTATCTCGCCTCCGGCGACCTGCGGCTGGCACGGGAGAGCGCGGCCGAGCGCGAGATCCTCATGCGCCGCACCGCGCCGCACCTGGTGCATCCGCTGCCGATCGTGCTGCCGCTCACCCCGGACGTCCCGGCCACCTCGGCGCTGGTCACCCGCGCGGGCCTGGGCTTCGGCGATCTGCTGCGCCGCGGCGTCCGGACGCCGAGCACGGTGCTTCCGCCGCCGCGGCGGCTGTCCGCGGTCGAGACGCTGGGCATGGTCCCCGGCCTGCGCGAGGCGGGGCTTCGCGGTGGGCTTCTCTACTGGGACGGGCAGCTCGTCGACGACGCCCGGCTGGTCGTCACGATCGCCCGGACGGCGGCGGCGTTCGGCGCCCGGATCCTCACCCGGGTCCGGGTCCTCACGGTGCGGGACGACGCGGGCACGGGCCCGGACACAGACAGGGGAACGGGCACCAGGACGGCAACGGGAGCGGGCGTGCGCTCCGGCGGTGGTCTCGGGCCCGCCCCGATCGCCGTCCAGGCACTCGACACCCTCACCGGGCGGCACTGCCGGCTACGGGCCCGTGCCGTGGTGAACGCGACCGGGGTCTGGGCGCCGGGCCTGGCGCCGGAGATCCGGCTGCGGCCCAGCCGAGGGACCCACCTGGTGCTGCCCGCGGCGGTCTTCGGCGGCACCCCCACCGCGCTGTCGGTGCCGATTCCCGGCGAGCGCAACCGGTACGCGCTGGTCCTGCCGCAGGGTGACGGCCGGGTGTACGTGGGTCTGACCGACGTGCCGACCGACGAGGTCACCGAGCTGCCCGTGCCGGACCACCAGGAGATCACCCAGCTGCTGAACGTGGTCTCCGGGGTTCTGGCCACCCCGGTGGATCGTGCCGACCTGCTGGGGGTGTTCGCCGGCCTGCGGCCACTGCTGGACGGACCGGACGGGCGCACGGCAGACCTGTCCCGCCGGCACACCGTCCACGTCGGGTCCAACCGAATGATCACCGTCGTCGGCGGCAAGCTGACGACCTACCGGAGGATGGCCGAGGACGCGGTGGACGCCGCGGTCGCCCAGGCCAGCCTGGACGCCGGCCCCTGTCGGACGGGCCGGCTCCCGCTGGTGGGCGCGGCCTCCCGCCGCACGCTCGCCAGCGTGCCGGCCCCACGCCGGCTGGTCGCCCGCTACGGCACCCAGGCGCCGGCCGTGCTGGAACTGGCCCGGCACGACCCGCGGCTGCTCGAGCCGATCACCGCCGGGGTGGACGTCACCCGCGCCGAGCTGGTCTTCGCCGTACTTCACGAGGGCGCCCTCGACGAGGGTGACCTGCTCGATCGGCGGACCCGCATCGGGCTCGTGCCCGCCGATCGGGCGGCCGCGCTCGACGCGGCCAGGGACGCCCTGTCCTACCGCGCCGCCCACACCAGCTGAGCCGCCCGCACCGCCGCCTGAGCCGCCTGCCGCCGGTCAGGTCACCTGTCCGGGCGGTCAGGCGCGGTCAGCGGTCAGCGGACCGTGGTCGGCGGACCGTGGTCAGACCAGCGTGGTCAGACCACCGTGTCGACGGTCAGCGCCGCGACGCGCTCAAGGTGCGCCGTCGGGTCGCCGAACGCCCCGTACAGCCGGCGCGCCCGCTTGTAGAAGAAGTGCGCGTCGTGCTCCCAGGTGTAGCCGATGCCACCGTGGAACTGGATCATCGTGCTGGTCGCGTCGCGCGCCGCCTGGCTCGCCTTCGCCTTCGCCACGGCGACCGCCAGCAGCAGGTCGGGCAGCTCCGCGTCGATCGCGTACGCGGCGTACATCACCGCGTGCTCGGCCATCGTCACGGCGACGTGCAGATCCGCGAGCTGGTGCTTGAGCGCCTGGAACGAGCCGACGGCCCGCCCGAACTGGATCCGTTCCTGGTCGTAGCGCACGGTCCTGGTGAGCGCCTCACGGGCGATCCCGGCGAGGTCGGCCGCGGTGAGCACCGCGCCGCGGCGGAGGAGATCGTCGAGAACCGCGGTCGACGACCCGGGCAGCCGGCGCGCCCGCACCCCGTCCAGGGCCAGGGTGGCGAGCCGGGTGGTCCCGTCGTAGCTGGTCAGCGGCGTGACAGTCACCCCCGGTGCTCCCGGGTCAACCAGGTAGAGGCCGACAGCAGACCCGACGTCGGCCCCAGCGCCGGTGCCGGATGTGGCGGAGGTGGCCGCCACCCGCCCCGGCTCGGTCGCGGCGACGACGACCAGGCCCGCCACCTCCAGGTACTCGACCGGCGACGCGGTGCCGGTGAGCAGGCCGGCCTCCGCAACGGCGTCGGCGTCGGCACCGGCACCGGTGCCGGTGCCGGCGGACGGCGCGGACTCCCCTTCCGGGACGCTGGCCGTCACCGCGACGCCACTGGCGTCATAGGCCCGGCCCGGCCCGCGCAGGGCGACCGTCGCCACCAGCTCGCCGGAGGCGAGGCGCGGCAGCAGCTCGGCGCGCTGCGCGTCCGAACCGGCCAGTCGGACGGCCTCCGCCGCCAGCACCGTCGGCAGCCACGGTCCGGGCGCGACACCGGCGCCAAGTGCCCTGGCCACCACCTGGGCGTCGAGGATGCCGAGCCCGAGCCCGTCGAAGCTCTCGGGAACGCAGACGGCGAGCCAGCCCTGCTCCCCGACCGCCTTCCACAGCTCCGGCGGGTGCCCGTCACCGGCGGCGTCCTCGAAGACCGCCCGGACGGCGGTCAGGCCGAAGCGGTCCGCCAGGAAGTCCCGGACGGTGTCGCCCAGCGCTCGTTGCTCGTCAGTAAGCGCGAAGAACACTTCAGTGATCCTTCCGGAACGGGCTCAACGGGGCAGGCCGAGCACCCGCTCGGCGACGATGTTGCGCTGCACCTGGGACGAACCGCCCCAGATCGTCACGGACCTGCTCCAGAACCCCTCGGCCTGCAATGCGGTCACGTCGAGGTCCGCCAGCGGCGCGTCGATGGCCACATCCGAACCGAGCAGGTCGTCGAAGGTCTCGAACAGGTCCTGGTACGTCTCGGACCACTGCAGCTTCGTCATCGACGACTCGGAGCCGAGGTCGACGCCCTGCTCCACCTTGGTCAGGACGTCCATGGCGTGGTAGCGCAGGCACTCCAGCTCGACCATCCGCCGGCCGAGCTCCTGGCGCAGCACCGGGTCGGAGTCCCGGCCCAGCGCCCGGGCGGCCCGCACGATCTCGTCGTAGGAACGCCGGAACGACGTGTACTGCAGAATCCCGGACGCTCCCCGTTCGAAGGAGAGCAGCAGCATCGCGGTGGCCCACCCGTTACCGAGACCGCCCAGGCACTCGGTGGCGGGCACCCGGGCATTGGTGAAGAACACCTCGCCGAACTCGGTCGCTCCGCTCATCTGACGCAGCGGCCTGACCTCGACGCCCTCCTGGTGCATGTCGATGAGCAGCATCGACAGGCCGCGGTGGCGCTGGCTGCCGGCCTCCGTGCGCACCAGGGTGAAGATCCGGTCGCCGTGGCTCGCGTTCGTTGTCCAGACCTTCTGGCCGTTGACGATGATCTCGGGGCCGTCGGCCACCCCGGCCGTGCGCAGCGAGGCCAGGTCGGAGCCGGCGTCCGGCTCGGAGAAGCCCTGGCACCAGATGACCTCGCTGCGCAGCAGCGGCCGGATGATCTCGCGTTTCTGCTCGTCCGTCCCGATCGCCATGATGGTCGGCGCGAGGAACGCGAGGCCGAGCGCGTTGACGGTCGACGGTGCCCGGGCGCTCGCCGTCTCCTCGTCGTAGATCGCCTTCATGCCGGGGGTTCCGCCGCGGCCGCCGTACTCGGTCGGCCAGTCGATGCCGGCGAACCCGGCGTCGAACTTGCGCTGCTCCCAGTCACGGCGCATCTCGAAGCCCTCGTCCTCGGGCACACCTGCCCAGAAGCCGGGACGGCTCCACGCGGCGGGGATGTTGTCCGCGAGCCAGCCACGGAGATCCGCGCGGAACTCCTCCTCCTTGGCACTGAAGGTCAGGTCCATGCCGCCGCCTCCTTTCGGATCGGGCCGTACCGGGCCGTCCCGAGAGGAGGTACCCCGACGGCGCACGACTAGATCGGTAACGATTCGCGCCCAAGCATCCCCCATCGGGGGCCCCCGCGTGCCGTGCGCGAGATCATCCGCGCGATACGACCAATCCGGTGGTCGCGAAGCCATGACCGGACGGCGGTGCCCACAGACGCACGGGCTTCACCGCGCCCCGGCACGGACGGATGCACGCCGGGCATGTCCTGTGAGCCCTGCGGGCCCTGTAGGGCAGGCCACATTTCACATATTCATCACTTATCGGAACTCTCGGGCAGGGACCCGCTGGGCATCATGGAGACGGACAACCTGACGTGACAGGCGGCAACCGGGCAGGTACCCGATCTCCACCTGATGTTCACCGCAGCGTGAGCGGTGTGCACCAACTGCCGGCACGATGGGTGGGTGCCCGCTCGCCGCCGCCCGGTCCGCGTTCCCGCACGTGAGCATCGCCGACCCGCCGGCCGGGCACGCACCGACGGAGCACGCGCCAGCAGGGCACGCGGCAGCAGAACACGCACCGACCGGACACCCGCAGACACACCAGGAACCAGGGCACCAGGAAGCACAGACCAGGGCACCTGAGGCACGGTCGAAGGGGGATCAACAAACGATGACCGGTACCGCACGCCTCGACCCGGCGAACCGGGCAGCAGCGCTGCGGCGGATGCGCGCCGAGCCGCTGGACGTCGTCGTGATCGGTGGCGGTGTCACCGGGGCCGGGGTGGCGCTCGACGCCGCCTCTCGCGGCCTGTCAGTCGCGCTGCTGGAGGCCAGGGATCTCGCCGCCGGGACGTCCAGCCGGTCCAGCAAGCTGATCCACGGCGGGCTGCGCTACCTGGAGCAGCTCAACGGCGCGCTCGTCCGCGAGGCGCTGCGGGAACGCTCGCTGCTGCTGGAGACCCTGGCGCCGCACCTCGTCCGGGCAATTCCCTTCCTGCTCCCGCTGACCCACCACGGATGGGAACGCGCCTACATCGGCAGCGGTGTCCTGCTCTACGACACCCTGGGGCAGGGGCTGGGCCGCATCGCCCCCCTCGCCCCCCGAACGGGCGGGGACGCCGGTGCCCCCCGCAGCGGTGGCGTCCCCCTGCACCGGCACCTGACCCGCAAGGCCGCCCTGCGCGAGTTCCCCTCGCTGCGGCCGGACGCGCTGGTCGGCGCCATCCAGTACTGGGACGGCCAGGTCGACGACGCCCGGCACACGATGTTCGTCGCCCGCACGGCGGCCCGGTACGGCGCGCTGGTCGCCACCAGCGCCCAGGTCACCGGGCTGGTCCGGGAGGGCGAGCGGGTGGCCGGCGTCCGGGTGCGGGACCTGGAGAACGGTGTCGACCTCGAGGTGCGCGCCGCCACGACGATCAACGCGACCGGCGTGTGGACGGACGACATCCAGGCGATGGTCGGTGGCCGTGGGCGGCTGTCGGTCCGGGCTTCCAAGGGTGTGCACATCGTGGTGCCGCGCGACCGCGTCCACGGCTCCACCGGGCTCATCCTGCGCACCGAGAAGAGTGTGCTCTTCGTGATCCCGTGGGGCAGCCACTGGATCATCGGCACCACCGACACCGACTGGAACCTCGACCTCGCCCATCCCTCGGCCACCAGCGCGGACATCACCTACCTGCTGGACACCGTGAACCGGGTGCTGCGCACGCCGCTGACGACCGACGACATCATCGGCGTCTACGCGGGTCTACGGCCGCTGCTCGCCGGCGAGTCCGACGAGACCGCCCAGCTGTCGCGGGAGCACGCCGTGATCAGCCCGGTTCCGGGCCTGACGATGGTCGCCGGCGGCAAGTACACGACCTACCGGGTGATGGCCGCGGACGCCGTCGACGCGGCGGTCGCGGCCCTGAACCACACCGTCGCGCCGTCGTGCACGGAACGGATCCCGCTACTCGGCGCGGACGGCTACCCGGCGCTGTGGAACGCCCGGGAACGGCTCGCCCGCACGGTCGGGCTGCACGTCGCCCGGGTGGAGCACCTGCTGCACCGGTACGGCACCCTCGTCGAGGAGGTGCTGGAGCTGGTCGCGGCCCGCACCGAGCTCGGGCAGCCGCTGCCCGGGGCTCCGTCCTACCTCGCCGCGGAGGCCGTCTACGCCGCATCGCACGAGGGCGCGCTGCACCTCGAGGACGTCCTGACCCGGCGGACCCGCATCTCGATCGAGACCGCCGACCGCGGGCTGGAAGCCGCTCCGTTCGTGGCGGAGCTCATCGCGCCGGTGCTCGGCTGGAACACCGAGACGACGACGCGGGAGATCGAGCTCTACCGGGCGCGGGTCGCCGCCGAGCTCGCGTCCCAGCGCCAGCCCGACGACGAGACCGCCGACGCCGCCCGGCTGGACGCCCCGGAGCCACGCCCGATCGTCCGCCGCGACCTGCGGGAGGGCCACGGCGCCGCCGCTCCCGCCTGACCGGACGCTCACCGCGGGCCTGACCGGTTCCCGGTCCGGCCGCCGGGTCCGGCCTGAGACCGATCCGACCAGGGCGCGGGGTTTTGTTGCCGTTTGTATCGGAACAAGAAGACCATGGAATTCATTCTTTGGCTGATCGCCGTGGTCCTCGTCGTCGGAGGCATCGTCTCTCTCGTCCGTGGCGCAATCCTTTACGGGATTGTGCTTATCGTGGTCGGTCTCCTCGTCGGTCCGGGCGGGGTCTCGGTGTTCACCTGATCTCCGGCTTGGGCGACCGCGGTGGTCGCGGCGCCACCGGCTGGTCAGAGGCCGTAGGCCTCCAGGAGGCGGAGCCAGACCTCGCTCACCGTCGGGAAGGACGGCACCGCGTGCCACAGGTCCTCCAGCGTGACGGCCCCGACGATGGCGATGGTCGCGCCGTGCACGAGCTCCTGCGTGTCATGGCCGACGAACGTGGCGCCGACCAGCACCCGCCGGGCGACATCCACCACGAGCTGGCAGGTGCCGACGGCGTCCGTTCCCCGAACGGACGAACCGGCCACCGACCCGGTCGGGACGGCAACCGCCCGCACGTCGAGGCCGGCGGCACGCGCGGCCTGCTCGGTCAGCCCGACCGCGCTGACCTGCGGGTCGGTGAAGGTCACGCGGGGGATCACGGCGGAATCGCACCGGTCCGCGGCCGGCCGGCCCGCCGGATCGACCCGGCCGCTGATGACGTCGGCCGCGACCCGTGCCTGGTACTTGCCCATGTGGGTGAGCAGCGCGCGCCCGTTCACGTCACCCGTGGCGTAGAGCCAGCCCCCCTCGACACCCCGGACCCGCAGCTGCTCGTCGACCTCGACGAAACCGTGCGGCGCGGTGGACAGGCCCACCGCCTCGAGACCGAGGTCGGCCGTGGCCGGCGTGCGGCCGACGGCGACCAGCAGCTCGTCCGCCACGATCTGGCGGGGGTCGCCGGCCTCGTCCAGCCCCACCACGACCGGCCCGCGGGCGGACCCCTGCGTGGACCGGTCCCGCCGGACCGTGACCACCCGGCGGCCGGTGTGCACGACGATGCCCTCCGCCTCGAAGGCCGCGCGCACCTCGTCGCCCGCGAACGGCTCCTCGTGCGCCAGCAGTCGCGGGCCGCCCTCGATGACGGTCACCTCCTCGCTGCCGAGCCGGCGGAACGCCTGTGCCAGCTCGGAGCCGACCGCTCCACCGCCGAGCACGGCCAGCCGGCGGGGCACCGCCCGCGCACCGGTCGCCGTGCGGTTGTCCCACGGCTCGGCCTCGGCCAGGCCCGGGATCGGCGGCATCGTCGCCCTCGTCCCCGTCGCCAGCACGACCGCACGGTTGGGGCGCAGCGTCCGTTCGGCGCCGTCGGCCGCACGGACCACCACGGTGCGCTCACCGGCCAGCCGGCCGATCCCCCGCACGACCGCCACGCCCCGGTCACGCAGCCACGGCAGCTGGCCCTCGTCGGAGTAGCCCCCGACCATCTCGTCCCGGCGGGCGAACGCCGCAGCCGCGTCAACCCGGCCGGGTACGCCACCCGCACCGGCTGCGCCAGCCGCACCGGGCGCGACCTGGGCCGCGGCGAGGACCTCGCCCGGACGGATGAGCGTCTTGCTGGGTATGCACCCCCAGTAGGAGCACTCGCCGCCGACCCGCTCCCGCTCGACGACCACCACCGACAGCCCAGCCTCGGCGCACCGCCCCGCGACGACCTCACCCGCCGGACCGCCCCCGATCACCACGACGTCGGGCTGGCTCGTGGCACCGGCGGGATCTTCCGGCCCGGGCACGTCGCCTCTGCTCATGAGTACGCCCTCCTCGTCGCGCGCGACCTGCATGGTGTGCAGCCGGCAAGGCGTGCAGCCGGCAAGGCGTGCGAGCACCGCGGCGCCTTCGGCCCGTCGCACGCGACCGTTGCGACCCACCCTCTCACCCTCCGGCGCCCCGCCGGTCCGGCACGCGGCGCACGATGCACCAACAGTGACCGAGGCCGCGCTGTCGTGCCCCGAGGCCAACGGCAGGATGGTGGGTGAGGACCTCACCTTCGACCGGTCCGTGCAGGACCACCGGGAGTTCACATGCAGCTCGCAATGATCGGACTCGGCCGGATGGGCGCGAACCTCGTTCGCCGGCTTATGCGCGACGGGCACGAATGTGTGGTCTACGACGTGAATCCGGAAGCGGTGAAGGCGCTCGCCGCCGAGGGCGCCGTCGGCGTGCACTCACTCGCGGACCTCGCGGGGGCGCTGCGCACCCCGCGGGCGGCGTGGGTGATGGTGCCCGCCGGCCTGACCGGCCAGACCGTTTTCGACCTCGCCGAGCACTTCGAAGCCGACGACGTGATCATCGACGGCGGCAACTCCTACTACCGGGACGACATCGACCGGGCCGCGAAGCTCGCCGAGGGCGGCGTGCACTACATGGACGTCGGCACGTCCGGCGGCGTGTTCGGCCTGGAGCGCGGCTTCTGCCTCATGATCGGCGGAGAGCCGCAGATCTTCTCCCGGCTCGAGCCTCTGTTCGAGACGATCGCGCCGGGCGTGGAAACCGCGCCGCGGACGCCAGGGCGGTCGGGTGAGGTCACCCAGGCCGAGAAGGGCTATCTGCATTGTGGCCCGAACGGGGCAGGCCACTTCGTCAAGATGATCCACAACGGCATCGAGTACGGCATGATGGCGGCCTTCGCCGAAGGCATGGGCATTCTGGAGAAGGCCGGCATCGGCCGGTCACAGGCCGGCCAGCACGACGCGGAGACCACACCGCTGGCCCATCCGGAGTACTACCAGTTCGACTTCGACCTCCCCGCGGTCGCCGAGGTGTGGCGGCGCGGCAGCGTGGTCAGCTCCTGGCTGCTGGACCTGACCGCGACCGCGCTGGTCGAGGACCCGGAGCTGGCCGCCTTCAGTGGGCGGGTCTCGGACTCCGGCGAGGGCCGTTGGACGGTGCTCGCCGCCGTCGAGGAGGGTGTCCCGGCGCATGTGCTGACGGCGTCGCTGTACGAGCGGTTCAGCTCCCGGGGCGAGTCGCTGTACGCGGACAAACTGCTCTCGGCCATGCGCAAGCAGTTCGGCGGCCACGCCGAGAAGAAGGCGTAGCCGAGCTGCGGCTGGTGCTGGTGCTGGTGCTGCCGACGCAAGGAGTGAGGATTATGGCTGCGGCAGCAACCGAAATCCTCACTTCTTGCGGGTCACCAGGGACCCCGCCACCCCTTTTGGCCCCATTAGCGTGAATTGTCGACACGGTGCGGGGCCCTCGCGGGCGGCAGGGCGTGTGCTCACCGCACGTCGGGAGAGGCCTCGACGCTCGTCCGGTCACCCATGATGATCATTGGATGGCTGCTCGGTGTCAACCAGTGGAGCACCGTCTCCATCGAGGCCTGCGGGAGGCTGACGCAGCCCCGCGTGGGCGTGTTGTGGTCCACATGCAGCCAGATGTCGCCCCCGGCCGAGTCGCCAAGCGGGCGGGTCGGATCCGACGGCGGATGGCCCGGCAGCCGGTTGTAGTCGATCGCCACGACGTAGTTGAACGCCTCGCCCATCGGGTCACCGTCATAGCTGCCGGCCTGGTAGAAGGACGGACGGTACTCATAGGGCAGCGCCGTGCCGGGGTCCGGGTAACGCCCCCCCGCCGCGGTGAGACTGAAGACGCCGATGGGACTACGCAGATCACCCTCGACGTGATCGCGCGTCCATCCGTTGGCACCGTTGCGACCCGCGATCTGGGCGCCGACAGGCGCCCAGGGCGAATCCTCGTCGGTGCGCTGCCAGAGCATGACCTGGTTCACCGTCGCGGATTCGTCCGCTCCGGTGACGACGATGGCCTGCCGGGTGGATGAGGGGATCCGTGACATCATCAGATCTCCCACACCTGGTATCGCGCCGCCTGCCATGTCCCCGATCGTGCCCTCTTCCTTGAGGCCGGATGCTCCGTAAGCTGCCGGGGCCGGACTGGCCGACGGCACCTCACTGCGGGCGGCCGCCGCCGAAATCTCCGGATCCGCTCCGGAGTCGACCACATGTATCGCGCCGGCGGCACCGACCACCAGTGTCGCACTGACCGCGGCCAAACCGATCGCAATCGACTGCGCGGGCACGCGACCGCCGCCCCCGCCTCCTCCCCGGCGGCCCAAGGACCGGCCGGACCTTCGGTGTGTCGACATTCCTCCGACCTCCGGGCCGAAGCCGCGCGTCTCCGGCCACCTCCACGCCCCGCACTGGACACCACCATCACACGTGCAAGCAGACTGCCGCGCGGCAACACACCCACAATTTCGCGCAGGTGTCGGTCGCACACGATACGGGCCCGCGACACCGGCCCTCGCACCGCTCCCGACCTGGCCCGACCGAATCGTTGTATGCGTTTACGGAATAGGAGCTTGGAGCCAGTCCAGGAGTAGTTTTCCACAGGCCGGCAACCCACCATGGACACAATGGATGGACAATGCCCATTGTCTGGGTATGACAGCCCGTCCCGGCCGACTCCCCTGGCAGGAGATCGCCGACCTCCAGTCAGGTGTCATCAGCGAGCGCGACGCGATCGGCGCCGGTCTCACCCGGGCCGACATCCGGGCGCGGGTCACCGCCGGCACGTGGCGGCAGCCCGCGCCCGGAGTCCTGATCACGACGGCAGCCGGGCCGGCCCTGGTCCAGCGAGCCTGGGCCGGCCTGCTCGCGGGCGGCCAGGGAGCGGTGCTCGGTGGGGCCACCGCCGCCGAGCTGGACGGTCTGGTCGACCACGACGACGAGGTCGTCACGGTGCTGGTTCCACCCGAGCGCCGTAACGCGCCGGTGCCCGGCGTGGCCTTCCGCCGCACGGCCCGGCTCACCCCGGCGGACGTGCACCGCGCCCGGCTGCCACCCCGCACCGTGCCGGCCCGTTCCGTGGTCGACCTGGCCGAGTGGTCCGGCGACCGTGGCGCGGCCCGCACCGTGGTCGTCGATGCCCTGGGCCAGGGTTTCGTCACCGTCGAGGCGATGCGGCGGGCGCTGGCGCGCCGCGGGCCGATCATCCGGCGCACCCTGATCGGCGAGACTCTCGACGATCAGAGCCGCCGCACCCCGAAACTGCTGTCCCGCCTCTACCGGCAGATCGAGATCGCCTTCTCGCTGCCCACCGGGCAGACAGTGGCCGTCGGCTCCCCCGACCTTCCCACCGGCCGGCTCGACGTCTGGTATCGGCCCTGGCGGGTGCTTGTGCGCGTCGGCAGACCCGGCCCAGCCCGGGTGCTTTCGACCACGAAAGTGGTCCTTACTGTGCCTACCGAACATCTGTGGGAGACCCCGGAGGAGGTTGCCGCCCTGGTCGGGGCGGCGTTGCGGGAGCGCGCTCCGATCCGTCCCGCCGCTGGGCCCCATGCCTGTGCCGACCGCGCCGTGCCGTCCGGCGAATGGCACGAACCGGTACGTGACGAACTTGGCGAAGATGACCAAGGGGGTGGCGAAGGGGTGGCGCCTGCCGTAGCGTCGAGGCAGATGCGGGAGCTTCCACCCTGGGAGGCTGAGAGGGCGGCCAGGCAACAGCCGGTGCCGCCGACCGCCTGAACCTGTCCGGGTAATTCCGGCGTAGGGAGTGATCAAAGGTGGTGCGTCCCATCCAGCCCGCGCAAGCTGAGTCCGCTTCGTCCGACAATGCACCGATTTCTTCCGAGTCGGGGCTTGCGTCCCAGCGGCCAACGGCCGCGGTTCCCGCCCCCGCCCCCACCCCCGGCCCTGTCGGCGCCGAGGCGGACGGGATTCTGGCCCGACCGTTCCCCGGCAGCCGCAAGACCTATCTGACCGGTTCCCGGCCCGACCTTCAGGTGCCCATGCGCGAGGTCGCGCTGAGCACCGGAGACAGCCTCGTCCTCTACGACACCTCCGGGCCGTACACCGACCCGGGCGCCGGGGTGGATGTGCGGCGGGGCCTGCAGGCACTGCGGTCCAGCTGGATCATCGACCGTGAAGACACCGAGGAGATCACAGGTCGGGCCGTCCAGCCCGCCGATGACGGGCGCAGCAGGACGAGCGCACCCGAGGCCGACCTGTTCATCGGTTCCGCACGCGCGCCGCGGCGGGCACTCGCCGGCCAGGCGGTGACACAGCTCGCCTACGCCCGGCGGGGGGAGATCACCCCGGAGATGGAGTTCGTGGCGCTTCGGGAAGGCCTGGCGCCGGAGCTGGTGCGGGACGAGATCGCCGCCGGGCGGGCGGTCCTGCCGGCGAACGTGAACCATCCGGAGAGCGAGCCGATGGCCATCGGCCGCAACCTCCTGGTGAAGATCAACGCGAACATCGGCAACTCGGCCGTCGCCTCGTCCATCGAGGAGGAGGTCGAGAAGATGGTGTGGGCGACCAGGTGGGGCGCCGACACCGTGATGGACCTGTCGACGGGCAGGAACATCCACACCACCCGCGAGTGGATCATCCGCAACTCGCCCGTCCCGATCGGTACCGTCCCGATCTACCAGGCGCTGGAGAAGGTCGGCGGCAAGGCCGAGGAACTCACCTGGGAGGTCTACCGCGACACCGTCATCGAGCAGGCCGAGCAGGGTGTGGACTACATGACGGTCCATGCCGGCGTGCTGCTGCGGTATGTGCCGATGACCGCGAAGCGCAAGACCGGCATCGTGTCGCGGGGCGGCTCGATCCTGGCCGCGTGGTGCCTCGCCCACCACCAGGAGAACTTCCTCTACACGAACTTCGCCGAGCTCTGCGAGATCCTGCGCGCCTACGACGTCACCTTCTCCCTCGGTGACGGGCTGCGCCCCGGGTCGATCGCCGACGCGAACGACACCGCGCAGCTCGCGGAGCTGGCCACGCTGGGCGAGCTGACCCAGGTGGCCTGGGAGCACGACGTCCAGGTGATGATCGAGGGCCCGGGCCACGTCCCGATGCACAAGATCAAAGAAAACATGGACCTGCAGGCCGAGCTGTGCCACGACGCGCCCTTCTACACGCTCGGTCCGCTCACCACCGACATCGCACCCGGCTACGACCACATCACCTCCGCGATCGGCGCGGCGATGATCGGCTGGTACGGCACGGCGATGCTCTGCTACGTGACCCCCAAGGAGCACCTCGGCCTGCCGGACCGCGAGGACGTCAAGGCCGGCGTCATCGCCTACAAGATCGCCGCCCACGCGGCGGACCTGGCGAAGGGGCACCCAGGCGCGCAGGCCTGGGACGACGCTCTCTCCGACGCCCGGTTCGACTTCCGCTGGGACGACCAGTTCAACCTCTCGCTGGACCCGGAGACCGCCCGGGAGTACCACGACGAGACACTCCCGGCGGCGCCGGCGAAGGCCGCGCACTTCTGCTCCATGTGCGGCCCGCACTTCTGCTCGATGCGCATCACCCAGGACGTCCGCAAGTACGCCGCCGAGCACGGCCTCGAGACCGAGGAGGCCGTGCAGGCCGGGCTCGCGGAGAAGTCCCGGGAGTTCGCCGAGCAGGGCTCCCGCATCTACCTGCCGCTCGCCGACCAGCAGGCGACCTGATCCCTCAGGCTGCTGACCCCTGAGGTTTCCCAACCGGCCGTCGCCCCCATCGGGGCGGCGGCCGGTTCGCGTTTCACCCACGCCAACAATCCACGCCAGTCGGTAAAAACGGGACGCAAAAGCCATTCGACAATCCGCAAGAAGTGCCGATTTCGGTTGCTGCCGCAGCCAAAATTGTCACTTCTTGCTGGGAAGCATCGACAGTGGCGGGCGAGGTCAGCCTTCCTTGCGGGCGAGCACCCGGTAGGTGTTGGATCGTCTCCCCCGTGCCAGCGCGGGCCGGGTCAGCCTGTCCAGCCCCCAGGCCAGCCCGAACGGGACGACCGCGGCCAGCAGCAGGACCGCCCGCAGCACCCGCCGGCCGATCCCGGCCCGGCTGGCGTGCACCCACGGCTCGGGCTTCGGGGCGAGGTTCGCGATGAGCAGCCGCAGGGCACGGGTGACGTCGCCGGGGCGCTGTGCCGGGCCGAACTGGACCACGATGGGGCGCATCCCGCGGTCCTCGAGCGCCGCGAGCAGGTTGTCGACCGGGATGTAGTGCTGCCGGCGCGGCACGTCCCAGCCGGCCCAGTAGCGCCCCATCCAGCGGGCGGCCGGGCAGGACGGGTTCGGCAGCTCGAGCATCAGATGGCCGCCGGGCGGCAGGGCCTTGACGGCGCCGTCCAGTTCCTCGGACGGATACCGGGTGCGCTCCAGGTAGCCGAACATGCTGATCACGTCGTAACGCCCGGCGATGCTGTCCGCCACCTGCACGAGCTCGCCCTGATAGGCGGCCTCCACCCAGCCGCGCGCGCACGCCTCGTCGATCGCGTCGGTGACGTCGAGCGCCCCGAAAGTGGTCATCGGCCAGTGCCGCCGCGCGACGTTGCAGAAGTGGCCGAAGCCGGCGCCGACGTCCAGCCAGGCCCGCGGGGTGACATGGGGTCGCAGCAGCTCGGCGCGGGCGCGGTCCGCCGGCGCCTCGCGCATCCGGGAGTGCTCGGCGGCCTCGATGGCGAAACCGTCCCGCCAGTCCCGCTCGTAGTAGTCCTGGCCGTCCGGGGTGAGCGCCGGGTTCAGGAAGATGTGGCCACAGCGCCGGCAGGCGTCGAGCCGGAAGCTGCCGGGCTTGCCCATGGTGAGATCCACCGAGCGCAACCGGACAGCCAGGTGCCCGGAGCCGCACCACGGGCATTCGGTGCTGGTCGCCTCGCGCAGCCGCCCGACGCGGCGGGCGCGGGCGACGTACCAGGCCGTCGTCTCCTCCCGGTGGCGGCGCCGGTCCTCCTTCACCGGGTCCGCGGGCAGCCCCGCGGCCTTCGCCTCGGCGGCGCGACGCCCGGCACGCACCGAGTGGATGACGAACAGCACGATGCCGAGGATGCGCACGATCGGGCTGCGGATCAGGTCCCGCGGGGCGAGCGGAACCTTTCCCGCGCACACGAAGAACGGCTGGAACCAGAACAGCAGCATCGCCACATACGCCAGGTTCTGGCTGACCTGGGATCCGATCGCCGTCCCGATGTGCGGCGCGAACGGCATGTACAGGCTGGCCGGGGTGCACGCGTAGGCACGCTGCTGGACCCGCACCCGCATGGCGGCGTCGTCCCGCGCGGCCTGCAGGCCGTGCACGACCACGAGGTCCGTCGCGTCCGGGGCGTACCGCTTGAGCTGAGCGGTGATGTCGACCAGCTCGACCGGGTCGAAATCCTCCCGGGGCGTGATCCCGATCCGGTCCAGCAGAACGCGGTGGACGAGGATCGCCTGGAAGGCGCCCCGGCCCGCGGCCGTGCGGTCGGCCCGGTAGGTGCGGGTGTCGACCATGCGGGCCACGTCGAGCGCACGCTCGACCGTCAGATCGCCGGGAATGAGGTCGAGCGCCAGCAGCCGCTCACGGCGGGCATGGTTGCTCGCGGCCCGGCATGCGGCCTCGGACAGGCGCACACCCTCGGCGACGAGGAACACGTGGGCCGGGTCCACCGGCCGGCCGGACGCCACCGCGGTGTCCAGCCGGCGCAGCCGGCCACGCAGCCGGACGCCGTTCGCCACGAGCCCGACACACACCAGAACCGGCACCAGGAGCAGCACCGTTCTCATGCCGCCACCGATCCTCCCGCCGCAACGTCACGCCCAACCGCCACAACGTCGCGCCCAACCGCCGCAACGGTCTGAGCCGTTGCACCAGTTCCAGCCCCGACACCAGCTCCAGCCGTCACACGAGCTCCGGCCACGCTAGGGCAGTAGCTTCTCAATATGGTGGGCGGCGGTCACGACCCCGCCCGCGGCGGTGAACTCGTCCCGCAGCCGGGTGGCCGCGGCCCGGTAGGACGGCTCGTCCAGCACCGCGCCGACCGCGGTCGCCAGCGTCGCCGGGGTCGAGCGCCCGAAGCGCACCCGCAGCCCCGCACCGGCCCGCACCACCTGCTCGGCGATGATCGGCTGATCGTCCCGGACGGGTGCCACCACCAGCGGCACGCCGTGCGAGAGCGCCTCGCACACCGTGTTGTTGCCGGCGTGGCAGACAACCGCGTCCAGCGAGGGCATGAGGTCCACCTGCGGCACGAACGACCGGACCAGCAGGTCGTCGGGTGCCTTCTCGGCCAGGTCGTCCAGCGACCCCGCCGGCGCGACGATGACGCCCTGCACCCGGTCGGACATCCCCAGCAGTGCTTCGGCCGCCGCGCGCAGGAACCGCCCGCCGGCTTCCCTGGTGACCGTGCCCAGCGAGACCAGCACGGTGCGGCGGTCGGAGTCGAGCCAGGTCCAGGGGAAGTCCGGGGACTCCCGGCGGACACCGGCCGCGCACCCGACGAACACATGGTGCGACGGGTGGCCCCCGGGACGCAGCAGGGAGGGCACCGAGCAGACCAGGGTCAGTTCCTCGGAGAAACGCAGATCGGTGCGGGTCGCCTCCGGTTCGGGCACGCCGTTCGCGACCTGGAACTGGTGCAGCCGCTGGGCCACCCAGTTCCCGATGCCCGCGAGCACGGCATACGGATCGTCGGACTCGGCCGACGTCGTCGCGAGGGTCACCCAGCGGGCCTCGCTGCGGCGCACGGCCAACGCCGCACCGACGGCCTGCTGATCGACGACGACGACGTCCGGACGCCACTGGTCGATGATCGTGGTCACGTCGCGGGCCATCGAGTCACCCAGCGGCAGGATGAACTCCTCCCACAGGAACTTCAGCGACGCGGGCCCGCGCAGCGAACGGGAGCGGGCCTCCAGCTCGCCGCGCTGCTCCGCGGTGATCTCGCCGGGCAGCGCGATGAGCGACACCTCCGGCGGCACGAGCGGTCCGACGACACTCGTGTGCCCGACCAACGCGACCTGCTGGCCACGTGCGGCCAGTTCGCCCGCGATGCCCACCGCCGGGTTCACGTGGCCGGTCAGCGGCGGCACCACGAAGAGAATGCGGCCCATCAGTGCTCCTGGTCAGATCGGGCGTCCACCGCAGGCGTCCGCTCAGGGCTCAGGCGCTCGGACGCTCAGGCGTCCGCCGGCAAGCCCGCGGCGGCGGCCGTCGCGGCCGACACAGCCGACGAGGCCGACACAGCCGGTGCGGCTGCCGCGGCTGACAGCGAGGCCGTCCGGTGCTCACCGTTGAGATCGGGCGGCGGGATCATCTCCCGGATCCAGGCCGGGGTGTTGAAGCCGTCGCCCCGCACCTGGTGGCGCGGCATCGGCTCGTCGCGCTGGAACAGCCACCACCGCAGCAGGTCCCGCATGTAGTCGGCGGCCTCCCGCAGCACCATGTGGGTGGTCTGCTCCAGCACCACCAGCGTGCAGTCGGGCACCAGCTCGGCGAGCCCCTCGGCCTGGTCGATGATCTCCGAGTTCGCCCCGTAGACCGCCAGGACGGGCATCGGCAACGCGGCCAGCGCCTCCCGCGAGAACGGCGGCGTGGCCAGCATGTCCTCGGCGACCGAGGTCTCCTTCAGCAACGCCTGGGCGGAGCGCGCGATCCTGGTGAGGGCGCGGCCGGCGGTGTTGGCGAGCCAGTACTCGACCTCGTCGTCGGTGACCGCCGCGAGCACCTGGGTCAGCGAGCGGGCCATCTCCTCGCCGAGCCCCTCGATGAGGAAGGGCGGTTCGACGAGCGTCAGGCTCGCGACCCGGTCGGGGTTCGCCAGGCCGAACGCGAGGGTCAGCGTCGCGCCGTAGCTGTTGCCGACGATGTGGACCGGCCGATCCACATCAAGCTCGTCCAGCAGGGCCGAAAGGTCCGCCAGCGAGTCGGCCATGGTGTAGCCGGTCGGCGTCCGTTCGCTGCGGCCGTGGCCACGCAGGTCGTAGCAGATCACGTCGCACCCCGCGCCGGCCAGGCAGTTGCCCAGCGCGAAGTAGAAACTGGAGATGTTGTCCACTACCATGCCGTGCACCATGACGACGACCGGCGAGTCCGCGCCGGCCCCGCTCTTCGGTCCCAACCGCTGCACATGCAGACGAACGCCGTTGGCGACGATCTCAGCCACGCGCCTTCTCCCTAGCTTCGTTCACAGAGGTTGCCCACGCGGTCCGCTCAGGACCCACACGAGATGAGATTTCGGCCCGGTGCCGCCGGGCCGCGGAGTGCTACCGGGCCGCGGAGTGCTACCGGGCTGCCGAGTGCTACCGGGCCGCTGACGGTGCGGCGTCGTGGGCGCTGTCGACGATGAAGTCGACGACCTCCCCGACCTTCATGTTGATCACCTGGTCGACGTCCATCTCCGACAGGAAGCCGACGAAGTCGACGTGCTCCCCGTAGGTCTCCCTCAGCCGGTCGGCGAAGGTCACGAACTCGATGCTCTCGAGCTCCAGGTCCTCGTTGAACGAGGTGTCCATCTCGATCGACATGTCGACGATGTACTCCTCGCCGATCACGTCGCGCAGGATCGCCGCCACCTCGGAGAGCACACGTTCCGCGCTGGCCGTCTGGTCCGCGCTCGCGGCGGCGGTCGGCTGGTCGGTGGTCATCGCTGTCTCTGCTCCTTCTGTTGTTGGGGTCGCGGGTCGGCGAACCGCTCCGCTCCGGCCCTCGCCGCCTGCCCGGCCTGCTCGCCCTGTCCGGTCCGTTCGAGCTGTTCGGCCTGTTGGATCTGTCCGGTCGGCTGGAGCTGTGGCGAGGTCCACGCCACGACATAGTTGCCCAGGTAGCCCCCGGCCTGAGCAACCAGCCGGTCGGCAGGCTCGAGGTCCGTCCGCGGACGCCCGGTGGTGTCCATGGTGCGCAGCGCGACCCAGCGCGGCCCGTCAGTGTCACCCCGGCCGCCCGAGATCCGCGCCGGCGCGGCCGCGAGGACCGGAATCCGCAGCGGCGCCGGAAGTCCGGGCCGCTCACCCGGCTCGCCGACGGGACGAACCACCACCCCACCGGGACCATGCGTCACCCCGTCGGCCACCGGCCGGCCGCCCTGAACCGGTCGGCCGACGACGAACCGCCGGGGATCCCCGGCCGGTCCGCTCCCGTCCGGCTTCACCGCCGCGCCCGACGTCGCCACGTCCGACTCCGCCGCGCCCGATACCGCCGCGCCCGCGCCCGCGTCCGCCGCCGTCGCCTTCGCCGCCGCCTCCTTCGCCGCCGCGAACCGGGCGAACCACACCGCCCGGGTGTCCGGGTCGTCCCCGGCCAGCTCGTCGAGCAGGTGCAGCTCCGGCTCGGCGAGCACGACCGCCTCCGCGGCCCGGTCCCGCCGTTCCACCCGGCCCAGCCCGATGCCCAGGCCTGCCCCGGCAGTCGCGTTCCGGCCTACGCCTACATCTACGCCGACGTCCACGCCCGACCCGCGTTCCGGAGCCCCGTCCGCCACGATCGCGACCGCGATCTCCGGACGGTGCGCGGCGCTGACCGCCGGTCGGTGCAATGTGGGCAGCCCGGGCCGGGCCGGTACCGCGGCCACCACCGGCTGGCCCGACGCCTGGTTCGACACGCCGACCTCGATCGGCCAGACCTCGCCGGCCCCACGCTCCCACCAGTGCCGGCGCACCGCGTCCTTGACCGCGATACGTCCCAGCAGCCAGGAGCGGGCCGCGAGCGGGTTGTGCCGCGCCAGCTGCTCGCGCTCGGCCGCGTCGAGGTAGTGGCGCAGCGACAGCTCCCGGGAGGCCGGATCCCGCCAGTGCTCCGTCACGACCAGCCAGCCGTCCGCGGTGGACTGGCCCTGCGTGTTCGCCTCCGGCGCCATCGCCATCGACCACAGGACGTCGTCCTCGGTGAAACGCCGGTCGGTCCAGCCGCGCACGTGCGCCCACAGGCGGCCGTCGGTGTGGCGCAGCTCCATGTCCGCGGTCGCGGAGCGGTCGGTGACCTCCCGGATCCGCCCCAGGTAGGACAGCTCCGCCCCGGTGCCCGGCTGCGGGCCGAAGAAGCGGATCGACGCCACCGACGCGGGGAAGAGCAGCCAGTCCGACGGGAGGTACTGCATTCCCCAGTAGCCGAAGAACTGGCCGGCGTTGTCGAGCAGCGCGCCGCTGGCGTGCGTCACCCGCAGCCGGCCCCGCAGGCCGGTCGGCGCCAGCCCGTCGACGGACTCGATGCCCTGGTAGCCGGGGCCGTGGAACAGCAGCCGATCGTCGTAGATGGCTCGGCCGGAATGCGGCGAGGAGGCCTCGCCGGGGATCACGACCTCGCCCGCCGCCCCCGCGCACGGGGCGAACCCGGTGGAGACGTCGGTCGTCGCGGGCGGTGCCGGGTGGTTCGCGGCGAAGACCACGGTCGCCCGGGTGTAGCCGACCACGTCGACCCTGATCTCGTCCAGCGTGAGCGGGGTGCAGGTGATGGTCACCTGCACCGGCGGTTCGATCGCGAGCCAACGGGTGGCGCGGACGTCCTTCACCTCGACCACGACCCGGCCCGGACGCAGCGCGGCGGCCTCCGCGATGATCATCTCGAGCACGCCCGTCAGCGGCACGACCGGGAACAGGTCGGACGGATCGGGCCAGCCCGGCGGCTGCCGGTAGAAGCAGTGGTCGATCACCTCGGGCATCGTCGCCAGCGAGAGCTCGCGCCGCACGGTGTGACGACCGTCGGGTCCGACCGCCACCGGAGCCGACGCGGCCACCGGACCCGCCGACGCGGCCGGGGCCGCCGGGGTGGGCAGGGCCGCCGGGGTGGGCAGGGCCGCCGGGGTGGGCAGGGCCGCCGGGGTGGGCAGCCCGGTCGGGGGTGCCGGGGTGACCGAGGTCGGTCGCTGACGGCCCGCCCAGCGGTCCGTGACGGTGGACAGCGCTGCGGAGGCATCCGCGATCGCGGCGCCCAGTTCAGCCAACACCGGGTGCCCGTCAGTGGCGGGAGCCCCGGTGGTCACCGGGCGGGGGCCGGCGGCGGGCGCCGTGCTCGCAGGACCCGCCGCGCCCGCAGGCTGGACGCGGCTCGCCGCGGCGGCCGGCCGAACCCGCGACGCGACCACCGCTGCCGACAGGTCCGGTGCGTCCGGCCCAAGCCGGACCAGCGGGGTTCCGAGCTTCAGGCGCACCTCGCGGGCGGGCCGCGACGCGGACACCGCCCTCACCGGCTGACGCGGACCACTGCCCGCCCTGTCACCCGCAACCGCAGCCGGGGACGCAGACGCGGCTGCGGGTCCGGGTGTGCGGGCGGGGGCTGAGGCCGCGGGCAGGTCGCCCCTCGCCGGCCTGGCCCGGCAGGGCAGCAGGTCCAGGCGCGGCGCGGCGCCTTCCGCCCACAGCGCCACGGCGACCCGCCGGAGCTGGTCCAGACCGGACCGCTTGGTCGTGTTCGTCACCAGCGACGCATGCTCGTCGCCCGGGCCGCTCAGGGTGTCGTCGACGAAACCGGCGACGCTGCCCATCCCGACCTGGACGAACACGCGGACGCCCGCGCCGTGCAGGCTCCGCGTCAGCTCTCTGAACCGCACCGGCTCAAGCAGGTGCCGGACAGCGAGCTCCCGGATGTCTGCGTGTTCGGGTGGATACGGAGCCACAGTAGTAGCCGACCATACCGGCACATTCGGGGTGCGCAGGGGGGTGGCGAACAGCCCGTCGCGGAGCCGGGCAAGGTGCGGACGCAGGAACGGCGAGTGGAAGCCGGAGCGGAAGGGCAGCGTCTGCCCCAGCACGCCCCGCGCACGCAGCCGGGCCAGCGCGGTGTCCACACTTTCGACCCGCCCGCAGATGATCGACTGGTGCGGGCAGTTGTCGTGGGAGACGACGATGTCGGGCAGGTCCGCGATCACCTCGGCGGCGACGTCCGCGCCGCAGCCCAGTGCGCCGAACACGACCCCGGGCACCTCCACCGACGCCGGGTCGAAGGCACCGATGAAGTCGTCGGCGTAGTCCTCGGGGATCAGGCCGGCGGAGATCATGGCGTTCCACTCGCCCACGCTGTGCCCACCGACCAGGTCGGGGAGCACGTCGAGGGTACGTAGCGCCTGGTCGAGGACCCGGCCGACCTGCACGCTGGCGACGCCGTGAAGCCCGAGATCCGTGGTGTCGCCGAGCGCCGGGCGCGGCAGCCCGAAGTGATCGCAGACGTCGTCGATCCGCGGGGTGAACTTGTCCTCCAGCCCACAGAAGAGAAACGCCAGCCGCGGCGCCGGCGCCGCGGTCGCCGCCGGGGCTCCGGGCGCGGCTGTGGCCGGAGCTGCGGTTGCGGCTGTGGTTGCGGCTGTCCCCGCCTCGGCGAGCAGTGGCGCGGGGGTGAACCAGAGGTCGTTGCGGCCCCGCCACGCGGTTCCACGGGCCGCCACGGTGCGAGCGAGGGCGAGGCGCCGCGGCGTCGGCGCCACCAGCGCCAGCCGGACCGGCCCGCCGGTCGGGGCCTGGGCCGCGTCGTCCCGGCCGAGCAGCTCGGCGTCGGCCACGGAGAGCTGTTCGACGATCTCCGCCGCCGACGAGCCCGCGAGCAGCAGCACCGGCTCGGCCGCCGGGTCGGCGACCAGAGCCGCGCCCGTCCAGGCCGCGCCGACACCCGCGCCGGCAGCCGCACGGGCCCCAGCGCCGGCTGCGGCGCCGACGCGACCGCCGCCGCCGCCGATGGGGTCGACCGCGCCCACGTGCTCGTCCAGGCACTCCTCGAGGACGACGTGGGCGTTCACACCTCCGAAGCCGAAGGCGTTCACACCGGCGCGGCGCGGCGCCGCGCCCACCGGCTCCCACGGGACCGCCGTGGGCACCGGTGCGAACCGGCTGCCCTCGAACAGCGGATGGGGCTCCTCACAGTGCAGGGTCGGCGGCAGGGTGCGGTGATGCAGCGCGAGCACGGCCTTGATCAGCCCGGCCATACCGGCCGCGGGCATGGCATGACCGATCATCGACTTCACCGAGCCGAGGCCGACCGGACCGGCACCGGCCGCGTCGTCGCCGAAGACCTTCGTCAGCGTCGCGAGCTCCGCGCCGTCCCCGGCCGGGGTCGCGGTGCCGTGTGCCTCGATCAGGCCCACCGCACCGGGCCGCGCCGGGTCGAGGCCGGCGTCCGCCCAGGCCCGTTCGATCGCCAGGATCTGCCCGGAGGACGCGGGAGCCATCAGGCTCGCGGTGCGTCCGTCGCTGGACGAGCCGGCGCCGCGCAGCACCGCGTAGACCCGGTCTCCGTTCGCCCGGGCATCGGCGAGCCGCTTGAGGACGATCATGCCGACGCCCTCGCCCATCAGAACGCCGTCGGCCCGGCGGTCGAACGGACGGATCCGCTGCGTCGGCGAGAGCGCGCGCAGCAGGGTGAACAGGCTCCAGAAGGAGACCTCGTGCACGAGGTGCACACCGCCGACGATCATCGCGCCGGCCCGGCCGCTCGTCAGCTCCCGCATCGCGGTGTCGACCGCGATCAGGGAGGAGGCGCAGGCCGCGTCGACCGTGTACGCCGGGCCGTGCAGGTCGAGGCGGTTCGCGATGCGCGACGCCGCCAGGTTGGGCACCAGCCCGATGGACGCCTCGGGCCGCTGCGGGCCGAGCCGGGCCAGGAACGCGTCGACCACCTCGTCCACGGCGGAGTCCGGGACGTCCGGCAGCACCTCGCGCAGCGTCGTCGCGAGCTGGTGGGACGTCCGGACCCGCTGCTCCAGACGGGCGACCCCGGGCCCGACATACCCGCCGCGGCCGACCACGACGCCGACGCGACCGGTGTCCCCGAGTGCCTCGACACCGCCGGCGTCGTCCATGGCCTCGGCGGCGAGCCGCAGGGCGAGCAGCTGGTCGGGCTCCGCCCAGTCCACCGAGACCGGGACGATGCCGAAGCGCGCCGGGTCGAACGTGGCGAAGTCATCCACGAACCCGCCACGGCGGCAGTAGAAACCGCCGCCGTCGGGACGCCGGTCACCGCGATCACCGGGACCACCGCGGTCGGGTTCCGCCGCGTAGTACTCGTCGAGGTCCCAGCGGCCGGGCGGGACGTCGCGGATCGCGTCGACCCCGCCGACGATGTTGCTCCAGTACGTGCCCAGGTCGCCCGCGCCGGGGAACAGCGCGGACATCCCGACCACGGCGATCTCGTGCCCGCCGCCCCCGCGATCGGGCAGCGGGCGGCCGGGCGTCGAACGCTCAGGCATGGGACGACGACCCCGCGGACGACGACCCCGCGGACGACGAGCCGGCGGACGACGGCCGGGAGGTGAAGGACGCGGCGTCGCCGCACATCTGCACGACCTGGACGGGCGCGCCCGGGACCGGCTCGCGCAGCTCCCTGAGCAGCGCGGCGACCCCCTCGTCAGGATCGATCAGGCCGATGCCGCGGCGGGCGTACTCCCGCGCCAGCTCCTCGGAGACCATGCCGCGGCCGGCCGCGGCGCCGGCCTCGACTCCCCACGGGCCCCAGTCGACGCTGACGACGCGGCCGGTCAGACGCGCCGAGGCCCGGTGGGCGAGCACGTCGAGGGCGTCGTTGGCAGCGGCGTAGTCGACCTGCCCGCGGTTACCGAACACCCCGGCGACGCTGCCGAAGAGCACCACGAAGCCCACATCCGGCCGCAGGGCGTCCAGCAGCGCGCCCGCGCCGTCGACCTTCGTGCGGAACACCCGGTCGAAGGACTCCGGCGTCTTGCTCCTCAGCAGTCGATCCTCCAGGACGCCGGCCCCGTGCACCACGCCGTCGAGGCGGCCGTGGCGGGCGTACACGTCGGCGACGACCGCCGCGACTGCCGCGCCGTCGCGCACATCCACCGCGTGATAGCGCACGGACGAGGCGGCCTCGCCCAGCGCTGCCAGCGTCGCGCGGATCTCCCGCTCCGCCAGGATGCGTCCGATCCGCTTCTCGATCTCCGCCGGCCTGCGCACACCGGTCTCGATCAACGCCCGGCGCAACGCCGGGGCGTCCAGGGCGGCCACCGTCGCCGGGTCCTCGGGTCCGTCCGGGAGCGGCGTGCGACCCACCAGTTCGACCGCGCAGCCGGTGGCCCGCGCCAGCGCCACGGCGGTGCGGGCGGTGATGCCGCGCGCGCCGCCGGTGAGCAGCACCACTCCGGAGGCGTCCAGCCCCGCCGGACCCGCCGTGCCACGGCCGTCGGGCGCCAGCTCCACCGCTCGCAGCTCCGGCGTGATCCGGATGTTCTCCCGATAGCCGACGACAACCGGCGCCGCCGGGTCGAACATCTCGGCCAGCAACCGCTCCGCGATCCGGCGCGGAGCCTCCTTCGGATGGACATCGACCAGCCTGACCTCGGTGTCCGGCAGCTCATGCGCGAGCGTCCGGACCAGGCCGGCCAGGCCGACACCCGGCGCCAGCTCGGCGTCATCGCCGCCACGGCCGAGATCCCCGCCGAGGCCCGTCACCACGAACAGGCGCCGCGGCCCGGCAAGCGCGGCCGCCCGCAAGGCTCCGAACGCCTCCGGAAGGCCACTGCCCACGCTGGCCGGCGAGCCCGCCGACGCGACCCAGAACAGGCCGTCCGCACCGGGCTCGGCCTCAAGCTGCGCCACCGCCTCCACGTTGTCCGCCGAGACGATGCGGACCTGGGCTCCGGCCTGCTCCAGCAGGGAGGACAACGCCAGCCCGATGCCGAGGTCACCCTCGACGACGACGAACCGCGTGCCGGCCAGCGACGAGGCCCGGCCCGCCGCCACGAGCGCGTCCCAGGAGGGGACAGCCGGCAGCGTGACATGGTCGATCACGAATCGCCGCAACGGGATCCGCGTCACGGGGAGGGCCTCGCCCACGGCCCGTGCCGTTGGCGCGGTCAGCGTGGCCGGTGCGGTCGGTGTGGCCGGTGCCACTGGCACGGCCGGTGCGGTGACGCGGGCGGCGAACGTCGGATCCGTGGCGCCCCGCGGAGCGGACAGCACACCCCAGCTCTCCGGGGCCAGCGACGCCTGAGCCGTGCGGCCGGCAAGCTCCGCCGATGACGGCACCGGCACCGAGGCCGAGGTCACGGGCGTTCCGTCCAGGACCGCGACGCCCGCGCGCCCGCTGCGGGAGACGGGGGCAACGGCCGAGGCCGGCGCGGCCGTGGACGCCCGCCCGGCGCCGGCACCCACGGAGACGGGAGCCGGCCGCGCGATCCCGCCGCCAGGCCGGTCGCCGCCGCCCTGCTCGGGCAGCCCCAGCGACCCACCGAACTCCGCGGAACCGCCGGCGCGGCCGGCCGAGACGGGCACAGCACCCGCCCGGCCAGTGCCCGGTCGACCGGTGTCCCCCGGGCCGGAGCCCGCCGGGGCAGCGCCCGCCGGGGCAGCGCCCGCGCCGCCGGCTTCGGAGCCACCCGCGGCCCCGCGCTCGACGATCCAGGACGCGATGCCCCGAACCGTCTTCACCGCCGCCAACTCCTCCACCACCGACTCATCCACCTCGGACAAACCGGAACCCGCACCACCAGCACCCACACCCGGCAG
>NZ_FAOZ01000033.1 GCF_001536285.1 Parafrankia irregularis
CGGATCGTTGATCGTGGTGGCGGTGGTGAGTGCCTGGGTGAGGATCGGTCCGCGTTGGTCGGGGGGTAGGTAGGGTGCCAGCCCGCTCAGCGCCTGCGCGCGGGTCTCGGGCTGCGGCACGGCTTGGGCGTAGGTGAGCGCCCGAGCGAGGGGCCAGGTGCTGGTCTCGACGAGGCGGACGAGCAGAGCCGGAGGGATGTTGGCGGCCATGCTGGTGACCGAGCCGATGAGAAGCGCGTAGCTGGCCTGACGGGCGAACGACCGTGAGTCGTCCGCCGGGTACCGAGTGCGGGCGTCGTGCCAGGCAGCCCGGATCGCGGCAAGGTAGCTGGCGGTACTGCCCTGATCCTCATGGGCGGTGTACCAGACACTTTCCGTCCGGCCTCCTGGCATCGGCCGTTCCGCGGCCAGCAACACGTCGACTTGGTCCGGGTCATCGGCGGCGAGTAGATGTGGGACCAGCCAGGTCAGGCCGTAGCGGTCCACGTCGTCGAACCCCGCGGCGTCGCGCAGACCGGGCAAGCCCTCGGGAAACCCACCCCATCGATCGAGCAGCCAGCCGGCGACGCGGCCATGCGCCGCGGTGAACCCGCCGTCGCCGATCTCGGAACGAGCGAAATCGAACAGCAGGTCGTGGGCGGTGACTGTCCGTGTCTGACGGTCGATCTGCACGAGTGAGACCCCGTCAAGCTGACGTAACAGGGCCCGCGCGTCGGCGGGCTGCATCTGGCCGCTGGTCTGCCACAGGCCCACGATGACCGGGATCGGGACCGGGCCGTGCCCTTTGAACACCGCCAGTTCGTGGAAGCGGGCCGCCGCACCCTCGGGCAGCAGCCGGATGCCCGCCGCCAGCACCACCAGCAGATTTGGGTACGGATAGTCCGGGAACCGGGCCGTGAGTCCAGCCAGATCAGCGGCGTCGAATGCCTGCGCGATCTCCTCCCACTCCCACAACTCCGCGACCAGGCTGCCCGCGACCGCCAAGCCGACTGCCAACCCTCCGCAGCGCGCCAGGATTCCCGTCGCGGCCGGCGGCAACGCCTTCACCGTGCAGCGCGCGTAGGCCGCGAGTAACCGGCGCGCTGTCGCCTCTTCGACCGGCCCCACCGGACAGATCGACGCGTCTGCGTGCAGCACCCGCGTATTGCGTGACGTCACCAGCAGGCGAACCCCGGCCAGCCGCGGGAACGCCTCCACCACACCGGCTTCCCACACGTCATCCAGCACGACCAGGCAGTGGGCACCCGCCAACAGGTCACGCAGCCGCTCCCGGCCCTCCGCCACCTCTGTCACCGGCCGGGTGTCCCCGAATGCCGCCAGGACCCGCCCCTGAACCTCGCACATGTCCGCGCCCGGGTTGACCTCCACCCACATAGCGCCACCCGTGAACCGCTCCGCGATCCGCCCGTCCCACACGACCGCACGCGCCACCGTCGACTTCCCCGTACCACCGCCACCGATCAGGCCCACCGCGCCGGCTCCCTCGACCGCCAGCAGACCGATCGCCTCGTCGACGACACCGTCACGGTGGACGAACATCTCCGGCAACGGTCGTGACGCCCGTAGCCGCTCCCAGGAAGACATCCACACGGCCCGACGACCAGCCCCGCCGCCGCCGAAAACACGATTGGCTGTATAGAGATCCGCCGCCGCGGCCAGGAGACTACGTCGTCCGTCCTCCAGGACCCCGCTGGCCAGCTCCACCGACACCGACTCCCAGAACTGCACCGGAGTCGACGCGTTCAACCCCGGTACGCGCTCACGCGGAAACCCGGCCGCGTCCAGCACCTGCCGCGCTGACGGGAGATCCGCGAATACCCGTGCGAACTCCGCGACCTCCGCAGGCGACAACCCGCCCACCACCCGCCACCCCCCGACGACACAAGCCCACCCGAACGGCACGACCCGTCACAACGCCGCTCAGCATCCCACCCTCCAGGCCGGACATGATCTCCCGCCCGGCCCGGAGCGGAGTGCCGCCAACGGCGTTCCGCGCGGCGCGCCCACAACTCGCAGTCAGGCCGGCAGGCAACGGTGGAAGCCCGCGGGCCCGGATCCCACCGAACGGCACCACGACCTGAAAGGAGTGTGATGTGCATCATGGCAAGGATTCCTGCGGGCCGCGCGATGGAGATCGTTTAGACACAACTCTATTTTGTGCCGGACGCTCCTCGGCGACCTGCATATATGCAGGTCAAGTACAGTGCTGGCCCCGGAGCGCCTTACAAGCGAGTGGTCGCAGGTTCGATCCCTGCCGCGCCCACGCGCTGCTGCCGCATGCTTGTCGGTTTTGCGATCAAGCTCATGACCAACGATTACGTGTCTCGAGTGAGGCTGTCTCCGAGTCCCCGACCGAAGCGTAGATCATTCCTCAGGCCTGAACGTTGAGCACAGCGCTCAGACACAACTCAAGTGCACGATCATGAGGCGGCGGCCAGAGTTTTGGACCAGCCGAGCTAGCGCGGCCGGGTCAGGGATGCCGCGGGTGCCGGAAATGGGACCTCATGGTTGGTGGTCGATCGGCGGCTGCGGTTTCTCCGGCGGTCCGAGCGTGGCACCTTCGAGGTCCGCGCGGACGGTCGCCAGGAAGGGATGCCCCTCACCCAGCACACGCTCCGCGTCAACCACGGTTCGTTCGAACAGGTCGATCGCTTCTTCCGCCCGTCCCGCGGTCGCGTAGGCGCCGGCCAGGTTGTGCCGCGAGAGCAGGGTGCTCGGGTGGTCGGCGCCCAGCACCCGCTCTTGGTCGGTGAGGGTCCGCTCGAATAGGCCGATCGCCTCCTCCAACTGTCCCGCGGTCGCGTAGGCGCCGGCCAAGTCGTGCCGCGAGAGCAGGGTGCTCGGGTGGTCGGCGCCCAGCACCCGCTCTTGGTCGGCCAAGGCCCGCTCGAACAGGTCGATCGCCTCCTCCACCCGCCCCGCTGCCCAGTAGGCGCCAGCCAGGGCGCTCCGCAAAGCCAGAGTCTCCAGGTGGTCGGCGCCCAGCACCCGCTCTTGGTCAGCCAAGGCCCGTCCGAAGAGGTCGATCGCCTCCTCCACCCGCCCCGCCGTCTCGTAGGCGCCGCCCAGGTTGCTACGTGAGAACAGGGTTTCTGGGTGGTCGGCGCCCAGCACCCGTTCCCGGTCGGTGAGGGTCCGCTCGAATAGGTTGATCGCCTCCTCCACCCGCCCCACCGTCAGGTAGGCGTAGGCCAGGTTGTTCCGCGAGGCCAGGGTTTCTGGGTGGTCGGCGCCCAGCGCCCGTTCCCGGTCGGTGAGGGTCCGCTCGAATAGGTCGATTGCTGCTAGGAGCTGTCCATGGTCCTGAAGGTAGGTAGCGGCTCGGTCCGCTAGCCAACTGCCGTCATCGAAGACCTGCCCCCGCCTGCTGCGGGCATGCTCAGCCACCGTAAGTGCATGTGGCAGAAGCACCCGCCAGGCCGGCCATCCAGCAGGATTCCAGACATCGCCCGGCAGCCCCGCCCGGAGTAGCCTGGCCAGCACTCCCAGATACTCCGATGCCCGCCGGTCGGGCATCGCCTGCCGGGTCGCCGCCGCCACCAGCCGGTGCACCACCAGGGTGTCCCCGTCCCGCCGCGCCAGGCTGTACCGGACCAGCGCCCCCACTGTCTCGGACCACACCGCCGGATCCTCGACCGCCGCCCGCAGCCCCGCGAACCCACGACCACGACGACCCCATCGGCGACGTGGCGCCGGCCACTGCCCCGCACGGCTGGCGAAGAGATCCAGCGGGATCGGCTCCGCGTCACACCAGGCGCACAGCTCGAGCAACTCCACCGCTGCCGGGTATTCCCCGCCCAGCCGCTGGACCGACAGGCCCCACAGGTTCGCGACCGTCACCTCGGGCCGGTCCACCAGCCGGCCCCGGCCCGCCATCACCCCCGGTTGTGTCTCCAACAGGGTCGCGTACTCGCCTGCCGGCATACCCGTCTGGCCGAGATAGCCTGCTGCTTGCTCCACCGCCAGCGGAAGATCCCCCAATAGTCCGGCGACTCGGTCCGCCGCCGCCCGGTCCGCTGCAGTCCGATCTCTACCCGCTGTCCGGCTGGTTAGGAGATCCACCGACGCCGCTCGGTCCAACGTCGGTACCTCCACCCATGCCGCCGCCAAATCCCGCACAGTCCGATCCCGCGACGTCACCACCACCCGGCCACCTGCGGACACCGGCCGGAACCGCTGCACTGCCGCCACGTCCTCGACGTTGTCGAACACCACCAGCCACGAGCGCACCGCACGCAGTGCCGACCACACCCCGTCCGCACCCGCCCCCTCGGGAAGCCCCAGGGAGCCGGCCAGCTCCGCTAGGGCCCGCTCCACTAGCTCCGCCCGTTCTGACGGCACCCACCACACCACGTCGAACGAGTCCGCGTAACGGTGCGCGTACTCCACCGCCAGCGCCGTCTTCCCGACCCCGCCCATCCCGTCCAGCGCCACCAGCGCAACTCGCGACGACTCCGCAAGAGCTCCATGGAGCTGGCCTAGCAGGTCGTCGCGGCCCACGAACCGCGGCAGCCGGCCCGGCACGTTCCATGCCACAGGTCCTGGCGGCGCACCGTCCTCCGCTTCCGGCAGAGTGTCAGAGGAGAACTGCGGGTTGTCGGGATACAGGGACCGGGCTGCTGTCAGTAGCCGCACATATCCGTCCGCCAGCACCCCATTGGCCAGCGACCGCGACACCGACGCCCAGAACAACAGCCCGCTCGGCGCCTCCCACGGGTGCAGGTGAGCAGGGAAACCCGCCAGGTCCAGCACGTGCCGCGCTGACGCCGGGTCTCCGAACACCTCTGCAAACGCCCGCACCTGCTCGGCCGCCAGACCGTCTGCCACCGCCACCGGCTACCCCCGACAGCTCAAACATGCTCGAAAGGCGCAAAGCTCGTCACACGGTCAACATCGTGCCACTACTGCCCCTGCCGCGCCCACGCGCTGGTTCCGCATGCTGGCGATCTTCGGTCGAGCTTCTGACCAGCATTTATGTGCGCAGGGAGAGGGCACGTCGAAGCTCTGGCTCTCGTGAAGATCGTTTCTTGGGTCGGCGTGGAGAGTGCAGCGCTCAGACACCACTCAAGTGCGCGATCATGGGACAGTCGACGCGGTCCCGACGGGCAGGTAAAACAGATCGTCAGGCGTGGGCGGGCTTTCCATACTGGGTCGGGTGGAGATCGATAGCCGGGTGGCGGCCCGGTATGAGCTGGTTGACGAGGACGACCGTCTGTGGCGGCCGGGCCTGGGCGACCTGGTCCGGCTGCGGACCTGGGACATCTTCGCGCGGTTCCTGGTCGGGCAGGGGCATGTCGTGGATGTCGGTGGCGGTCCGGGTACCCATGCCGCGCACCTCGCCGGCCGCGGCTACGAGGTTGTTCTCATTGACCCTGTCGCCCGCCATGTCGAGATGGCGCGGGCCCGGTCCCGGTCGCAGCCGCAGGCGCCGTTTCGGGCCGAGCTCGGTGAGGCCCGTCATCTTCCTGTGCCCGACGAGTCGGCCGATGCCGTGCTGCTCATGGGCCCGCTTTACCACCTTGTCGAGCGGGATGACCGGGTCGCGGCGCTGCGCGAGGCGGCCCGGGTCCTCAAACCGGGGGGTGATGTTCTGGTCGAGGTTATTGCCCGGCATGCCTGGGTCCTCGACGCAACAATGAAGGGTCTGCTGGGAAGCAGCGAGATCTGGGGCGACTTTGACCGCAACGTGCGTCTCGGCCTGAGCCAGGACCCGGCCCGGCTGGCCGAGGGCAGCTTCTGGGCCTATTTTCACCACCCCGAGGAACTGCGCGCGGAGCTTGATCTCGCCGGTTATCAGGACATCCGCCTTGTCGCGGTCGAGGGTTTCGCCTGGCTGCTGGGGGACCTGGAGCAGCGGATGGTCGATCCCGCCGATCTGCTCAGGGCGGTCCGCCTGACCGAATCCGAGCCGTCGATGCTCGGAACGAGCGCGCATGTCATTGGCGTCGCCCGCAAGCCGTAGCGCTGCGCCCGCCCACAGGCGTCACAAATGCCGTAGCAGTTCTAACTCACGGACGACCGCGCCGATCTGAGGGGCCAGTCTGCCCGTGCGCCGTTTCGCCCGGACCCGACGTGGCGTCGGCCGGGTCGCCGGCGACGAGCCCGGCGACCCGGCTGTCAACCGAGCGCGTTACCGCCTGCTGCGCCGCGCCGAACACGACCGACCAGACAAGCAGGTCCGCGAGCGACAGCGAAGGACGTGTGCCAGGGATGATTCCGGCCTTCAGCAGGATCACACCGACGACAGCGAACAAAGGGCCCAGGACGATCTTCAGCAGCATCTGGTACACCGGCAGCGAGAACGGATTCCAGGTGCCGGCAGCATTTGCGAGCGGCGGAACGGCGCTGATCAGGGCGCCGATGGCGCCGAACAACGACACGGACATCGCGGTTCTCAGTCCAGACGTGCCCGTGTCCTCAGCCGATAGCGGGACAGTGCCGACGGCCAGGGCAGTCATCACCAGGGCGACCGCAACCGCACTGATCAGCGTCAGCCGGATCAGTCGATTTCTGAATCCTCGGCTTTCCGCGTACTTCTCGTCCGACGCCTCGTTCACGGCACGGGCAAGAGTCGCAACCGCTGCCGGATCCAGTGGATTTCTCAACCTGACAGCCGCGCTGTCGCCATCCGCGACGGCCCGCAGCCTGAGGTCGTCAGCCTTGAGATAGACCGACGCCGCGACGAGCAGATCGTTTGCGTGAGCTACCAGCTCAGGGCCGCTCAGTAACTGATGAATCTGCGCCTCGGCCTCGTGGAGACTCCGGTAGGCGTACTCCTGAGGGTTCCCATTCCACCAGCTCAGCAGAGTTGCCCTTTCTTCGGCAGCCTCCTCTGCAGCCTCCAACAGCCCACAGATCGACCCGTACTGGGTGCTGTTCTCGGCACCATCGAGCGCGGCAGCCAGGTCCGCGCGGTCACGGATCACCTTGTTCTTGATATGTCCCCGCCAAGGCGCGCTTCGCATCCGACAGCACCCCTCACCTGTCATTCTTCCGCCTGTGCCGGTGAAGCGGTTGGACGTGGGCCGCTCCGTCGCGCCCACAGCGCGGCGGAGCGTGACCCAGTTCCATCTTGCTTCTAAATTACCCTATGATCCATATGCGGCGCCCACCAGCGGACGCGGCGGGATCTTCAGTACCTGACCCACCCGGATCTTGTTCGGGTCGGGTATGTTGTTGGCGCTGGCAATCAGTGTGTAGAGGCTCGCATTCCCGTAGAATCGCTGCGCGATCTCGGACAGTGTGTCACCCGCCACGACGGTGTACGACTGCGGCGGGATCTTCAGTACCTGACCCACCCGGATCTTGTTCGGGTCGGCTATGTTGTTGGCGCTGGCAATCAGTGTGTAGAGGCTCGCATTCCCATAGAATCGCTGCGCGATCCCGGACAACGTGTCGTGCTCGGCGACAGTGTAGGTCGTTTCCATTGCTCCTCCATCTTCATTTCCGTGCCCGCCGGAGTCTCCGACGAACCAAAGGCCGACGGCATTCTCGAGCGTCTGACCGGCCAGGTTCACCTGTGCCTGCCATGTAAAATCACCGACGTCACCATCCGCGCTGATCCCCTCCGCCTGCTGGAATTCGGTCACTGCCGATCTGGTGCGCGCGTCGAAGACTCCGTCGATGTAACCGGGCGAGTAGCCACAGCTGTTCAGCACCTCCTCGAGCCGAGCGACCACGTCGCCTCGCGCCCCCTGCGCCAGCAGCGGCATCGGCCGCCCATCGGGGAGAGCGGCCCAGGTCGCTGGCCCGACGACGCCGTCAGGATTCAGGCCATGGGCCTGCTGGAAGTCCCGTGCAGCAGCTTCCGTCGCCGGACCGAACTCCCCGTCCGGGTGAATCCTTCCGCCTGTGTCCGATCTGTTGAACGCGCGCTGGAACCATTTCACCGCCGGCCCGGATGCGCCTCTCCTGATCGTAGGCTGACCTTGGTTCGCATATTCTTCCGGTCTCAAAGTCATGCCGAGGCCCCTTGCCGGGTGCCAGGACGACGGGGTGATGCTGGAGTTTCCCTCGTCGGCACCCTCGATTCAGAAATATCTCGATCGGTTTTTGGGTGAATATCCGAAACGGGTTCCAGGTTACTGCCCTGGAGGGCGGCCTCCGGGATCGTGAGGGAGATGGCGGTTCGGATGCGTTGCTGTTCACCTCGTAATCCGAGATGTCAGGGAACGGCCGAACCCCCGCCTCTGTGACTGGATGCATCCAGGCGGTCGCCCGCCGCCTTTCGGGGAACGGCGCCCCCGCTTTCGCGCTGTCGCGAACGCTCTCCTGGCCCGAGGAGCGCCGCAGGCACCCACGTCGTGATTCCATGCGCTGTCCTGTGTCGTGGCCGCCGGCCCCCGGCAACAGCGGTACCAGGCCCCGGGTTACTGCTGGATCAAGCCAGCCAACAGGCGGGGGAGACGGGGCTGACATCGAACCCGGCGGCAAGCTGGGCGTTGTATGTCTCCTGGTCTGACTTCTGTCTCCTGGTCTGACTTCGTGTTCCGTGCTCGCTCGGCATCCCGTGAAACCTGGGATGTTCGAATGGAGCCCCCGGATCCGCAGTCTCACACCGGAAGAAAACGTCCGATACGCCCACAAGGAGGCGATGTCCAGCCAGGTGCGGCGGGCCTTGCGGATCAGCTGGCTGAAGCATTCTCCTGATTACGATCTTGAGTGGTCGAGGCCTGTTCGACCACACCTGCTCGGTCCGGATGTGCGCTCGGTCCGGGTATGGCGGTACGGCGATCGGATCCTGCTGGAGGGCTTCGCCTGCCCAGGCTCTCTGGGGCGGGAAGGCCAAGGGGCTCGGGCGGGAAGGGCCGATGTCCCCGGCGTGGCACTGTCCGTGTTTTCCCCCGGGGTGGGCGGGAACGCTGAGCCGCGCCGGATCGACGACCGCCGAGCGTGGGGGGCTGGTGAGCATGCGAAGAACTGCCGATCTCATCCCGGCGGTCACCCTGGCTGGAGGCGGCGTGGGTTTCGCGGCGGATACGGCGGATACGGCGGATACGGCGGAGGCTGCGGGCGCCGACCAACGCCCGGTCGCGCCGTCTGGATCCCAATAATCCCCCAGCTCGACGTCCGGGCGGTGACCTGGCCGATGCCCACGTCGCGCCGGTGGTGAACGCCGGCCCGCGCTGTGGGCCAGGCGACAGGTCCTGAACGTGGTTCGGCTGGCTCCCCCTCCCTCACGAGCGGCGGGTGGCGAAGACGCAAGAAGGGTGGAAGAGCATGAGACGGATGACTGGTGCGTTTCTCATGGGCGCTCTGACGGCCGGCGCCCTCGCCGTCGACGGCGGCGCGGCGACCGCAGCGGCTCGAACGGTCAGCCGGTGCGCATCGGCCGCCCTCGTCCCAGCCGTGGTCCGGGAGGACGGCGCGGCCGGCACCATCTACCGGACCATCGAATACCGAAACTCCGGTCACCAGGCCTGCGTGATATCCGGCTTCCCCACCGTGGAACTCGTCGACAGACGTGGCCGCGTGCTGGGGGGTCCGTCGGGTCACTCGGGCGCCGTCGGCGCGCCCGTGACGCTGCGGCCGGGTGGCGTGACGGAGTTCACCCTGATCGCCTCGAACATGGCGGGGTCGATCGAAGGGTGTACGGACCCGGGCACCTACCGGCCCGCCGTGGGCGCACGTGTCACCCCACCCGGCGGCGGCCGGTCCAGGTTCATCCCGCTCACACAGGACGCCTGCGTCGCACCCGGGCTCAGCACGCTCTCTGTCACCGCTGTCGGGCACGTGCTCCCCGGCAGCTGACCTGAACCGCCGCAGCCCCAGGGCCATCCCCGGCCCCTGGCACGGGGCCGGGGATGCATCAGGGCCGAGAAGCCGTGAGCGCGGCGGCGCTGGCGGGGTCTGCCGGGTAGAAGGTCTCGATCGCGAGTTCCGACACGGTCACATCGGTGGGTGTGCCGAACACCGTGGTGGCGGTGAACAGGGCGAGCGCGCCTCGCGGGGACTGGTAGCGCATCGGGACGACGAGCGTGTTCGCCGGGTGCGCTTCGGTCCGGGAGCACGGGCCGTGCGCGGAGTAGGCGCTTAGTTCGGCGTGCAGGTCATCGAGGGCGCTGTCCCTGGCCGCCGCTGCCTGTCGTGCCAGCCGGTCGAGCAGGTGCGCTTTCCACTCGGGCAGGTTCAGGATGCGCGGGGCCATCCCGTCCGGGTGCAGGCTGAGGCGGAGCACGTTGACCGGGGGCTCCAGAAGGTGCGGTGCCACGCCCGCGGTGAACAGGTCGATCGCGTCGTTCGCGGCGACGAGCTCCCAGCGCCGGTCGACGACCACCGCGGGCAGCGGGGCGAGGCCGGCGAGCACCCGGTTGATCGCCTCGCTGACCGCCGACATCGACGGCGACGCGAGATCATGCTGCGAATATGCCGGTGCGTAGCCGCCGGCGAGCAGCAGCTGGTTGCGCTCCCGCAGCGGCACGTCCAGGTGTTCGGCCAGGATGAGGATCATTTCGCTGGTGGGCCGCGATCGGCCGTTTTCCACGAAGCTGATGTGGCGGGTCGAGACGTTCGTTCGTTCCGCCAGGTCCAGCTGGGTGAGTCGGCGCTGTTCCCGCCAGCCACGCAGCAGGGCGCCCACGGACGGCTCATGCGTGCGGGGGAGGGCCATGCCGCGACCCTAAGGGCTGTGCGGGCGGGCCGGCGATGACCTCCGAGGTAATCGACGGGCCGCACCGTGGCCGCCAACATCGAGCCTGTCACCGTCGGAAAATCCCCGGTTCTCCGCGGTCGTCCGAGCCTTCTCATGCGGCAGGCGACGGTGGCACATCCGACACCGTCTCCGAGAGTGAGGACCACCCGTGAACGACGGTAACGACGAATTCGAAAGCCTGGCACTGAGCTATGTCGCGGTGTGGAACGAGACCGATTCCGTCGCGCGGCGGGCCGCTGTCGAGAGGATCCTGGCTCCCGAAATCCGATACACCGACCCGATCGCCGTGGCCGAGGGCTGCGACGCTGTCGACGCGATGATCGGCGCGGTGCAGGGACAGTTTCCCGGCCTGACGATGACTCTGGCCGGGCCGGTTGACGGCCACCACGACCAGGCCCGCTTCACCTGGGGGCTCGGCCCGGCGGGCGCCGAGCCGCTGGTCGTCGGTTTCGACGTGATCGAACGCGGCGCCGACGGTCGCATCACGAAGGTGCTCGGCTTCCTGGACAAGGTCCCGGCCGGAGCCGGAGCTGGATCCGGAGCCTGACGTCAGCTCCGGCGTAGGGGAGTGGACGGACCGGACCGTGCCGGATGGGGCCCCGGCACGGTCCGGGGCCCCGGGCTGCTGCGCTGAGCCCGGTTACGGGACGTATCGGGCGGCCGAGGAGCAGCATCTGTCGGCGGGCGGTCATGCCGCGGACTCGCTGTTGCGCCGGTCGGTGGGCGAGGTGTCGGTGGGCGACGTATCGGCGGGCGACGTATCGGTGGGCAGGGTGATGGCGAGCAGGATCGCAGCGGCCAGGCAGAGAGCGGCGTTGACAGCCAGCGCGGTGGTGACCCCGTGCAGGATGCCGTGCGGCGTCTCCGCCCCGGACACGGTCGCGATCGCCGACATGACCGGCGTGCCGAGGGCGATCCCGACCTGCTGGCTCATCGTGGCCAGACCGGTGGCGAGTCCCTGCTCGCCGCCGGCCAGACCTGACGTCGCCGTGACCATGAACCCGACGATCGCGACCAGGTTGGCGACACCGCCGACGAACGTCGCCGCGAGCAGGTCGGCGAGCCAGCCCGGTGCGTCCCCGAGGAAGACCAGCGGCACGGTCGCGGCGCACTGTGCCACGAAACCGAGCACGACGGCCTGCCTGCCGCCGAGACGGGCGATGACCCGCGGGCCCAGGAGGCCCCCGACGACGGTGCCGAGGCCGAGGACCGCGAACGCGAGACCGGACTGCAACGGCGTGTAGTTTCGGACCTTCTGCAGGTAGAGGGTCAGCAGGAACACCACCGACGTCTCGGTGGCGAAGGCGAGCAGGCCGGCGAGGTTACCCCATCGCACGCTCGGACGAGCCAGAATCGACGGTGGTACCAGCGGCGCCGCCACGGAGCGCTCGACGGCGGCGAAGACCGCGAGCAGGATCGTCGCGGCGGCGAGAAATCCCCAGCAGTGCGGGTCGCTCCATGAGCGCTCACCGGCCTGGGTCAGCCCGTAGACGCCGGTGACCAGCGCGGCCGTCACGGTGACGGCGCCGGGAACGTCGAGCCGGGGCGGGTTGGCCGCCTTGTTCTCGGTGAGCACGGCCGGCCCGACGGACAGCACCACGACGGCGACGATGACGTTGATGAAGAAGGCCCAGCGCCAGCTCACCAGGTCCGTCAGCAGCCCGCCGAGGACGGCGCCGGCGGTGAAGCCCGAGGCCATCAGTGCTCCGTTGAGCCCGAGCACCCGCTCCCGCAGCGGGCCTTCGGGGAACGACGTGGTCAGCAGGGACAGTGCGGCCGGTGCCACCGCCGCGGTCGCCAGCCCCTGGGCGACCCTCGCGGTGAGGAGCACCCACGGGACGGTCGCGAGCCCGCCGGCCAGCGAGGAGACGCCGAGCACGGCGATCCCGGCCAGGAACAGCCGGCGACGTCCGAACAGGTCGGCGACGCGGCCGAACGACAGGGTGAACCCGGCCGCGCAGACCGCGAACGTGGTCGAGATCCACTGCAGGTTCGCCAGGCTGAAGCCCACGTCGCCGCCGATCCGGGGCAGTGCGACATTGAGGATCGAGAAGTCCACGGCAAGGGTGAAGCCTGCGGTCAACAGCACCACGAGGGCGAGCCGCTCGCGGCCGCCGATCCGCGGGGGCATCGGTGTCGCCGTCGGTGTCGCAGTCGGCGCGTGGTCCGGCGCCGGCCGGCCGGCCAGGGATTCGGTAGTCACGGTTGTGGACCCTGCGGTCTGGAACGCCGCACTGCGATCCCCCCGCCCCTGGTACCACTCGCAGGGGCACCCAACGACCGCGAACGTGCCTGACACTGGGATGCATGCGCCCCGCCGACCCGAAGACCGGAACCCGAGAGCTCGGCGATTTCCTGCGTACCCGCCGGGCCGCGGTCGCGCCCGCCAGCGTGGGGCTCCCGGCCTGGGGCACCCGCCGTGTTCCGGGCCTGCGCCGCGAGGAGCTCGCCCAGCTGGCCGGCATCTCGATCAACTACTACACCCGGCTGGAGCAGGGGCAGTCGACCAACGCCTCGGACTCGATCATCGAGTCGCTGGCCCGCGCCCTGCGCCTCGACGAGGACGAACGGGCCCACCTGTACGCCCTCGCCCGGCCGGCACCGGCCAAGCGCCGTCGTCCCGCCCGGCCGGAACTGCCGGCCGCCGGCGCGGCCGCCCTGCTGGACGCAATGCACGCCGTTCCGGCCATGCTGCTCGGGCGCCGCAACGACATCCTGGCCTGGAACCGTCTCGGCCACGCGCTGCTCGCCGGTCATCTCGACGCCGCGGCCCCCCGGTCGCCCCAGCGGCCCAACCTGCTGCGGCTGCTCTTCCTCGACCCGCACACACGGGAGCTCTACCGCGACTGGGACGACGAGTCGGCGCTGGCCGTCTCATCCCTGCGCTACATCACGGCGCAGTACCCGGACGATCGTCTGCTCGCCGAGCTCATCGGTGATCTGAGCATCAACAGCCCCGAATTCGTGCGGCTCTGGGCCAGGCACGACGTCCGGCTCTGCTCACGTGGCACCAAGCGCCTGCACCACCCGGCGGTTGGGGACGTCGAACTCCACTACGAGGTTCTCCACCTGCCGGACAGCAACGGGCAGCGCATCCTCACCCACACCGCCGCCCCCGGCTCGGGCTCCGACGCCGCGCTCCGCCTGCTGGCCGCTCCGCCGACCGTCACAGGAGAACCTGCGGTGGCCTGAGCGCCCACCGCGTCTGGGTGCCCACCGCAAGCGGTCGGGATCACCGCGGCCGTCCCGGATCGCCGACGACGTCAGGCGGGTTCAGTGCCAGGTGCCGAACGGGGCTCGGCCGCGGTGTGCTCGTCGAACCAGGCCCAGATCCGGTCCCATGCCTCCGCCGCCGCGTGGGGTTCCGGGCCGGGACGCAACAGCGGCCCGGTCATCAGCATGGAAAGCCGATGGCTGCGTCTGCTGGGGCGCCCGGTGAGGAACGAATGGCCCGCTGTGGGGTACACCGTCACCTCGCCCGGCACCCCGGCCGCGCCGAGTCGTTCCCGCAGCAGCGGTGCCGTTCTGGCGAAGACCAGGTCGCGCCCGCCGTAGGCGGCGAGCACCGGGCCACATCCGCGCAACGCCTCGACCTGTGGCGGGGCGCCGTAGTTGGCGGAAACCGCACGCACCCCGGAGCCGGCCTGCCCGCCGAGCAGCATCGCCAGCCCGCCACCCAGGCAGAAGCCGATCACCGCGATCCGGCGGCCATCCACCTCGGGTCGGCCGGCCAGCCACCGACGGGCGGCGTCCAGATCGCGGACCACCGGCCCCGGCCGGCCGCTGAAAACCTCCCGCATGGCCCGCACCAGGCAGACCGGCGCGGGGCCGGGGGAGAGAAGGTCGGGAGTGAGCGCCACCCAGCCGCGGCCCGCGAACCGGCCGGCGACCTCACGGATCTCCGGCGTGATTCCGAAGGCCTCCGACAGCACCACCACCGCCGGCCAGCCCGCGGGCGGCGGATCGCCCGCCGGCCAGACCAACTCGCCGGCCATCGCCCGCCCGGCCCCGATCTCCACCCTGGTGGGGGAAGGGTGCGGGCTGCGCATCGACGTCAGTGGCGCCGAGGCGTCATTCTCGCGGGGCTCGGCGGTCGCTGTGACATCTGGTCCGGCAGCGGTGACGATCTCGTCGCGATGCATCCCGCCGGACGATACCCCACGCGCCGAAGGGTGGCTCTTTTACTACGGATTGCTGGCTGCTGCTGTCGGCTGGGTGACTCAAGATCTGTAGACCATGTCACGTCGGTAACTGATCTCTCCGACACCTGATTGCTCTGGCTTAACTGGTTGTCGATGGTCCGCATGTATGTGCGAAGCTGTGGGCGACTTGGACGCGGTCGCCGTCGCGATACCTGGATGTTCGCCGGTTGCCAGAGGTTGAGCAGGAGAACTGATGAAACGGATCGCCGAACTCGCCGTCCGTCGCCGATGGCTCGTCGTCGTCGGCTGGGTCGGCTTTGTCATCGGTGTGCAGGTGATCGCCGGGGTGATGGGCGGGGCCTCGTACCGCGACACCTTCAGCCTGCCGCACACCGAGACGGCGTCGGTGACAAAGCTGCTCGAGGGCGCTGGGCTGAACAATCAGAGCGGCGCTTCGGGCACGGTCGTGCTCAAGAACAAGGACGGGAAGTTCACCTCGTCGCCCCCGGAGCTGAAGTCGGCCTTTACCGACGTGTGCGCTTCCGGTAACCATGTGGCCTTCATCACATCACCGTGGGATCTGGTCGACTGCTCGAAACCCGCAGCCGACGCGGAGGGGAACCCGAAGCTGCTCAACAGCGCTCGCGGTTCCACCGCGGCGCTGATCACCGTGACCTGGGAGAACGACCACTACGAGCCGGAGTTCTTCAAGGGCGTCTACGACGAGCTGAAGACCCTGCGCAGTGACTCGCTGCAGGTCGAGTTCACCGGCCCCGCGTTCAACGGCATCGGGCAGAGTGAGGGCTCGGGGTCGTCGATCTTCATCGGCTTCGCGGCCGCGCTCGTCATCCTGGCGCTGGTGTTCCGCACCGTGGCCGCCACGGTGCTGCCGTTGGCCAGCGCCTTGTTCGCCCTCGTCGGTGGCCTCGGTGTGATCTACATCCTGAGTCACGCGATCGATGTGTCTAATATCACTCCCGTCCTCGCCGAGTTGATGGTGATCGGTGTCGGTGTCGACTACGCGCTGTTCATCGTCACCCGGCATCGCCGAAACCTGCGGCGGGGGGTGCCCGTCGCGGAATCAATCGTGAACGCGGTCAACACCTCGGGCCGGGCGGTGTTGTTTGCCGGCACAACCGTATGTATCGCCATTCTCGGTCTCATCGCGCTCGGGGTGAAGTTCTTCAACGGCATGGCCGTGGCGACTGCGCTCGCGGTCGGATTCACCATGATTGCGTCGCTGACCCTGCTTCCCGCCCTGCTCAGCCTGTTCGGGCTGAAGGTGTTGACCCGCAAGCAGCGGGCGGCGGTGCGGGCCGGCGAGTTCATCGATGATCAGCAGGTGGGATTCTGGGCGCGTTGGTCGCAGTTCGTCGCCCGCCAGCGCATCGGTGTCGCGGTGGTCTCGGGCGCGCTGATGATCCTGATCACCGTGCCGTTCTTCTCGCTGCAGCTGGGCGCCAGCGACCAGGGCAGCGACCCCAAGAGCTCCACGACCCGCGTGGGCTACGACCTGATCGCCTCCGAGTTCGGAGTCGGCTACAACTCCGCGCTGGAAGCCGTCGTGAGCGGCCCGGGCGCCGCCGACGAGGACTACCTGCAGCGGGTGTCGGAGACGCTGTCCGACGTCCCGGGGGTCGACCCGGCCAGCCTGGGCACGATGCCGCTGGCCAAGGACGTCGCGTTCGTGACGTTCAAGACGACCACGTCACCGCAGTCGGAGGAGACCTACAAGCTGGTCCGGCACCTTCGCTCGGACATCCTGCCGCCGCTGTACGACGGCACGGCCAACCACATCTACACCTACGGTGACACGGCGATCAACGTCGACTTCGCCTCGGTGCTGTCCCGGAAGATGCCGCTGTTCATCGCGGTCGTGGTCGGCCTGTCCTTCGTCCTGCTGCTCATCGCGTTCCGCAGCCTGCTCATCCCGTTGACCGCCGCGCTGATGAACCTGCTGGCGGCGGGCGGATCGTTCGGCCTGTCCGTGGCGATCTTCCAGTACGGCTGGCTCTCCGAGCCGATGGGCGCCGGGCCCGGTGGGCCGATCGACGCCTGGATGCCGGTCATGCTGTTCGCCATCCTGTTCGGCCTGTCGATGGACTACCAGGTGTTCCTGGTCAGCCGCATGCACGAGGAATGGCTGCACAACCGCGACAACAAGCGTTCGGTGGTCGTCGGGCAGGCTGAGACCGGCGGCATCATCACCGCCGCGGCCATCATCATGATCGCCGTGTTCCTCGGCTTCGTGCTCACCCCGGGCCGGCCGATCAAGATCTTCGGTGTCGGCCTTGCCTCCGCTGTCTTCCTCGACGCCTTCATCCTGCGGACGGCGCTCGTGCCGTCGCTGATGCACCTCATCGGCAAGGCCAACTGGTACCTGCCGAAGTGGCTGGAACGGGTCGTCCCGCACGTCTCGGTCGAACCCGCCGACGAGCCGGTCACCGTCGGCACAGCCACCCACCTCGCCGTCGGTGAAACCGCCAGCGGTGACGGTGACGGTGACAGCGGTGGCGATGGCGGCGGCGCCGACGGCGGCAGTGGCGGTACTGACGGCGATGGTGGCACCGGCGACGGCGACGGCGGGTCCGGCGGCGAGGGCCGACCCGATCCCGATCCCGAAGCGGGACCCGGCCTCGGAGCGGTTCCCACCCAGGGGGCGGAACCGGCACGGGAACCAGCGCGCTCCTGAGCGAAGGGGCTCGTCCGCCACTGGCTGGCGGACGAGCCCCTTCGGTCGCCCCACCCAGCGCTCTGTCTGGTGGACCAGCGGCCGTGCTCCCAGGGGGCGCCCGACGGCCAGAGCCGTGAGGGCCGCCCCGATCGCAGCTTGACCGCGGCGCGATCCGGCGGCCTGAGCGCCGCCGCCGCGCTGTTACTGTTCGCCTGTGTACCTGGACCCGTCGGACGAGAACGCCCGGCTGTTCTTCGCCCGCGGTATCGAGGGGCCGTTCACGATGTTGAACCTGCTCCGGTTCCGTGACTGGGCCGACTACTCGGCTCACCCGGACCTCGCGCCGCCGGAGCCGATCCCGGGCCACCTCGCCTACGACCGCTACGTGCGGCACACCCTGCCGTACCTGGCGGCCAGCGGAGGCTCGGTCGAGTTCTTCGGTGTCGGCGGCCACCCGTTCGTCGGCCCGACAGACGAGCGTTGGGACCTCGTCATGCTGATCCGCCAGGGCGGTGTGGCCGACTTCCTCGCGTTCGCCTCGAACGAGGGCTATCTCGCCGGTGTCGGCCACCGCACGGCCGCGCTGGCGGATTCCCGGCTGATCCCGCTCGTCGACCGACCGCTGCCCTGAGCAGGAAACCCCGGGAGCGGCTGGCACGCGCCCGGACTCTCACCAGCGGTTGCTGGGACAGCACGCCGGTGTGTCGGACCGGGCCGGTGGCGGGTACCTGACCTGGGTGAGCGGGTACGTGACCTGGGTGAGTAAGTGGACCCTGGTCAGGACGAGTATCGCCACAGCGGTCGCGGCTGGCGCCGGCGCGGTCGCGACCAGACCCGACTCGTCCTGGTACCTGTCGTTGGACAAACCCGCCTGGCAGCCGCCACGGTCGGCCTTCCCCGCGGTCTGGACACCGATCTACCTTCTGATCGCGTTCGCCGGCGCCCGGGCGCTCGACGGCACGGCCGGCGACGACCACCGGCGCCGCCTGCGCCGTGCCTTCGGGATCAACCTGCTCCTGAACGCCGCCTGGACTCCGCTGTTCTTCCGGGTCCGAAGCCCAGGCCTCGCGTTCGCGGAGATCCTCGCCCTTGACGCCTCCAACGTCGATCTTCTACGCCGGGCCTGGCACGCGGACCGCTCCGCCGGGGTGGCCCTGCTGCCTTACCTGACCTGGACGGGCTTCGCGACCGCGCTCAACGCCGCGATCGCGGCCCGCAACCCATCGGCGCAGGAAGCCGGTTCCGGTTGACTGTCAGCCGGCGACGAGATCCGGCCTGGCGTAGGCGGCCAGGGCACTGCGGTCGTCGGTGAGAACGAACCCGGCGCCGATGGCGGCCTCGATACCGGCGGCGTAACGCTGCTCGTAGTCCGCCCGGGACGGATACAGCGCCGCGAGGCGGGATGCGTCCAGTGGCTTCGTCGAGCCGATCAGCAGGCAGATCGGGGACAGCTTCGGTCCCGGATCGCCGGACAGGACGACGGCCGGCACGTCGACGGGCGGTGTGCGGACCCCGCCGAGGGCGATGCCGTCCGCGTCGCGGCGGACGGAGGGGAACAGCCCGTCGTCGGTGGTGATCCGCGGTGCGGCGGCCGGCGGCTGGCCGGTTGTCAGCCAGCCCTCGAGCGCGTGCAGGGCGGCCTTGAGGACGACGTGCAGCGGCCCGTCGTTGATCGGCGCGCCGCAGTCGACGTTCTGTGCGTTGGCGCCGAGCAGGTGGGCGTCGGCGTGCGCCGTTCCGGCGACCTCCCAGAGGCGGAAACGGTCGCTGTCGGGCTGCCGTGCCTTGGCGGACCCGAGGATGCTGGTCAGGTCCGACTCGGCCTGGACGTCCATCACCGGCGCGGCCTGGTCGGTGCGGAACGTGGCGGTGGATCCGGCGAGCAGTGCGCTGGTCAGTTCCGCGTTCTGCCCGGCCCCGACGAGGGGCAGGCTGGACGCCCCCCGGCTGTGCACGTAGAAGCCGTCGAACGCGCCGGTCAGCGGCTGGACGCCGTTGTAGTAGGTGACCATCGCGAACGCCGACTGTGACTGGCCCGCGGCGATGATCTTCCGCGGCTGGGTTCCGCCGATCGCGGCGCCGGCCCGCAGACCGCGCGCGACCTGGGTGAAGATGTCGTACGCGAAGCCGTCACCGGGGTGGTTCAGCGAGCCGTAGCGGGCCGGGTCGATGGCCTTCAGACCCTTGCCGGCCAGCTCCGACCCGGCCGCGGGAAGTGTGACGAGCACCTGCCCGCCCTCGATGCCGAGCCGCTGGGCCGACACGCCGACCCAGATGTGCCCTGCCCGGATGATCTCCTCGTGGACGTTCGCCCACTCGGCGTCGGCGTCGACACCGCCGCTGACGTTGAGCCATTCCACGACGACCGTGCCGCTGAGCCGCGCGGCGTCCGCCGGCTCGCGCACCAGCACCCGCGTGCGGTACGGCGCGGTCGTGTCCGGCTGGAAGTTCCACCGGCCGTCCGTGCTCAGCCCGCCGACCGCCTGGTACGACGTCGCGGTGCCCGTGGCGGCGTACTCGTGCTGCACGTAACCGGCCTGCGCGAGATCGACGGGGATCGCGGTGCCGATGAACGCGCCGTTGCCGCCGGTCAGCTCCTGCGACAGGTCCGCCGCCGGACCGGGCGCGGGCCCACCGGGACCACCGGGTTCGCCGGGGGTGGGCGGCAGGCAGGCCGCGAGCGGCACCATGACGATGCAGGTGAGGGCCAGCGTCAGCAACCGTCGCCAGCGTGGTGCCGAGCGGGATCGGTTTCCGGATAATGCGCCCTGATCGGCTCTGTCGTGAACCTTCATCGGTAACCACCTCGCACCGGGGCGAAACGCCTCCAACGTGATTCCGGCAGTCTGGCGATCAACGCTGCGGGGGCGCTATCGGCATCCGGAGACGCCCGGATGGAGGTCTCCAGACGGAGACCGTGGGAGGCAGGCCGCCCAACGGGTGCGGGTGGCACGGTTCGGAGTCGATAATCCGCCCCAGCCGACATGATCGGAGGGCAGGGGCGTGATGGTCAGCGAGCGCAGGTCTCCGCTGTCTCCGCACGCCTCGCCGAGGCAGCGGTTGGCCGCCGCCGAGCGGGAGTACATGGAGATCGTCGCGTCGCTCGACCGTGACACGGCCATTCGCCGGGTGGTCACCACCGTCCCCGACACCGCCGGCGTCGATGTGGCCTGGGTCGGCCTGCCGGCCGGCAGCGACGTGCTCGCGCTCGGGAACCCGGTGAATCTCAGGACGAACGTCCTGCGCGGCCTGATCGTGCCCCGTGGCGTGGGTCTCGGGGGTGTCGTGATGGCGTCGGGCCGGCCGATGTGGGTCCGTGACTACGTCGGTGCGCGGGAGATCACGAACGATTTCGCCTGGCATGTCTCCCGGGAGCGGCTCGTCTCCATGGTCGCCGTGCCGGTCGTCGCCGAGGGCCGGCTGCTGGGCGTGCTGTACGGCGCCAGCCGGCGGGAGACCGAGTACAGCGACCTCACCGTCGGTCGGTTGGAAGGCGCGGCCAGCACACTGGCCACCGCCCAGATCGTCGCGGAACGTGCCCGGCACGCCGCCGAGGTCGCGGTGCACGAGGAACGGCGCCGTCTGGCGCTGGAGATGCACGACGGGGTCGGCGCGCTGCTGTTCACGATCGGCGCCGGCATCCAGCGGCTGGCCGCGGACCCTGGTCTCGACCCGGAGGTCCGTTCCCGCCTCGCCACGATCGAGGCCCAGACCGCGCAGGCCGCGGCTGCTCTGCGCGGGTCCATGCGGGTCCTGTCCGCCGCGCCGCGGCGCCTCGCGCTCGATGTGGCGTTACGCGAGCACTGCCGTGCGTTCAGCGAGCGGACCGCCATACCCGCCCGTGTGCTCACCCTGACCGACCTTCCCGAGCTGTCCACCGCCCAGACCGGAGCACTCGCGGACGTGACCCGCGAGGCCCTGGTGAACGCCGAGAAGCACGCAGGCGCGTCGTCCGTCGTCGTGTCCGTCTTCGCGGCCGCGGGCGGAGTCACGGTCGTGATCGCCGACGACGGCGTCGGCGTCGATCCGTCCGCTGCCGGCGCGCGGTCGGACGCGTCACCGGACGCATCACCGGACGCGTCACCCGACGCACCACCGGAGGCACGGCCGGGTGCACTGGCCGGCACGCTCCCCGGCGCCCCGCCGGTCGCGCCCCGAGGGCTGGGCCTGGTCAGCATGAGCGAACGGATGGGTCGGGTCGGCGGGACCATGCGGATCGAACCGAGCTCCGATGGCGGGACGATGGTCCACGCCTGGCTGCCGACATGACGACGGGAACGGCCCGGACGGTGAAGGTGCTCGTCGCCGACGACCATCCCGTCGTCCTGGACGGCGTCACCCTCGCACTGCAGCGCACGTCGTGGCTGGACGTCGTCGGGTACGCCCGCACCGGCCGGGACGCCATCGCGGCAGCAGCCAGGCTGCAGCCCGACATCGTCCTGCTCGATCTGCGCATGCCGGACATGCTGGGACCCGAGACGACCGCCGGCCTGCTCGCCGGCACGCCTTCGCTCAAGGTCATCCTGTTCACCGCCTACCCCGATCACGCCGCGGTCGAGGCCGCGCTCGCCGCCGGAGCGCACGGCGTCGTCGTGAAGGACGTCGAACGCGCCGACCTGGTGGACGCGATCCGCAAGGTCGTCAACGGGGAGCGGGGCGTCACCGCCGGCATCGAGACCGATGCCGGCGCCGTCACGGCCCGCCACGGACTCGGGGGTCGCGGGATCACCCGGCGCGAGTACGACATTCTCCGCCGGGTCGCGATGGGGCAGACCAACCCGGAGATCGCCGACGCCCTCGGCCTGACCCGCAACACCGTGAAGACCTATCTCCAGCGCCTGATGGAGAAGCTCGGAGCACGCAACCGGGTCGAGGCGCTCGCCCGTGCGCACGAGCTCGGCCTCCTCTGAGGCTCGGCATTCGCCCGGCAACAGGCCTTGGCGGCAGGGCACTACCCGTGGCCGGGAGAGACCACGCCGGCGGTGTGCGCAGGCCGCAGCCGTGCGCGCCGGGTGTCGCGGTGTCGCCGCCTCGTGCGCGGGGTGGTGGCGTGGCGGCGGGGCGGGAGCCGGCGGACGACCGTCGCCCGGGCACGGAGAACGGCATGGATGGCCACGCGGACCGGCACCGGCGGGAGCGCGAGGCCGACTCCCGCGCGGACCTGCGGTTCGAGAAGCGTCGCGACGAACGGCCGGACCAGGGGCGCCAGCGGCCGTGGCAGCTGTGACTCGGCCAGCGCGATGGTCGCCTCGCTGATGCGTTCCCCGAGCGGTGAGTACGCCGCCCGGTCGCGTTCCCACCGGGCGAGGTAGGCGGCGAGGCCGTCGTAGTCGGCCGGCAGGCCGCGCACGCCCATCCGCCGCCCCAGCTCCAGGTAGAACCGCGCTATGGCGGAGCGCTCGTCCGGGGTGGGCGCACGCCATCCGTACCGGTTCAGCCAGCGCACCAGCGTCACCGCCAGTGACGCGATGGCGTAACACTGATCGCCGTCGGTGATTCCCCATCCGCGGTGCGCCCTGTTCACCATGCGCAGGACGTCCCGCCCGACCGGTGACTCGAAGCCGTGCTCGAGCAGGTCGCCGAAGGTGAGCGAGGTTTCCTCCGCCCGCTCGGCGAGCGCGTCGATCGAGCCGACGACACTCGCCGTGCTCGGGACCGCGAACAGGTGCCAGATCGTCAGCTTGCCGGCGGTCCGCGCATCCCAGGGAAACTCGTGGAAGATGAGGAGCCGGACGATCTCAAGCCAGTCCCGGTCGGGATCGAGGCCGGCTGTGCTGATCTCGCGCCCGCCGTGACCCCGGCGACTCCTTCTACTCCTGAGGCTCCCGCACCCGCCACCGGTAGCGATCATTCGGCCGAGTATTGGCGGTGGGCCAAGCCAGGTCGTTGATATGTAGCAAATCGGACAGGGCCGTCTGCCGCCTGTCCCGGTCTGAACGCCGGCCCGTCTGCTCAGTACCAGCCCGCGGCCTGCGCCGTCGGGGCGTCGTACTCGGCGGGCAGCACGGGACGCCGGTCGACGGCCCGCCTCGGCGGTGCGGCCGCTGGCGCAGGTGCCGCTGCCCGTACGGCGCTCTCGGTCCTGCGCCGCCTCTGTGCCGCCCCGGCGAGTCCGCGTCGTCGTGCCGGCGTCATCAGCGAGCTCAGCAGGTCCTCGACCGCGTCCATGAGTGTTGTCATCGCCAGGAGCGCCAGCGGAAACAGCAGAACGATGAAGACCACGCTGTGGACACCTCGCAATGTTCTCGAAAGCATCCGGCCGTCAAGGGTTGGCCTGGATGTACTAGCCCGTTTGGGTAGGTCCCATTCCCGCAGCCGCAGGTTACGAACACTGACCGGCCGGTCGGACAACCTGACATAGGCGTAGGTGTCCATTTCAGGTGCAGCCCCGCCGCGCAGGCCCGCCACTTCTCCGAGGCCCAGTGCCTGCCCCCGCTATCTCGCGGTCGACGGTGCGTCGGAACTGCCCGGGTTGGTGCCGGAACCCGCGGTGCCGCCAGATCCGTCGGTGCTGCCGCCGCTGGGCGGGCCGGCGAGGACGAGGCTGACCGTCGCGCCGCGTGTGACGAGCCCGGAGGCCGGAGACTGGGACAGCACCGTGCCCACAGGCCGGTCGCTGGCCTGGTTCTGCTCGACCACGTCGAAGCCGTAGCCGGTGAGCGTCGTCCGGGCGTCGGACCGGCTGCGGCCGACCACGTCGGGCACGTTGACCTGCGTGCTCGCGATGGTGACCGTCACGGTGGTGTCAAAGGCCACCTGGGTTCCCGCGGGCGGGTCGGTCTTCTCCACCAGCCCGGCGCCCTGGGCGGAGGGGCCGTTGTTCACCACCAGGTTCATCTTCAGCCCGGAGCTGGCCAGGCCGGTGCGGACGTCCCGTTCGGTGCGGCCGATGAAGTCGCTGACCGTGGTGTGGCCGCGGCCGGACGAGACGGTGAGGATGAAGATCGTTTCTGTGTTGGCCGAGGTGCCGGAGACCGGGTCGGTGGCTGTGACGACGTCCACAGCGGCCTGATCCAGGCGGTAGTCCCGTTGGAAGTGCGAGAAGCCGGCCGCGCGCAGCCGATCCTCAGCGCGGCCGATCGGCTCGCCGACCACGTTGGGAACGGTGGCGCGCCTGGCGGGCGGGCCAGGCCGGTAACCCTCCATGTCGCCGGGGGCCGGTGAGCTCCCGACGTCGCCGGCGGTCGCGGATGGGTCATCCGGCTGTCCCGTCGAAACCGTCGAAACCGTCGGACCGGTGCTGCCCGGCTCCTCCCGGTCCCGGCTGCCGCCGTCGGTGCTCCTGACGGTTGCCTCGGCCGTGGGTAGCCGGCCATCCGAGCCGGTCGGCAGCAGCTGGACGGCAGCGGCCCCGGCGGCCACCAGCAACGTCGCCAGTGCCACCACCAGGACCGGGACAACCCGTCGGCGGCCCCGCCGCGCGGCCGGGCGCTCCTGGGGCGAGCCGGCCGCCGGCCTGCCCGCTGGGGCGACCATCGTGACGTCGGGCTCCGCGGAACGTCGGTCGCCGGAATCCGCCCAGCCGGGTGCGGGAGCGTGGGGCGACCCGGGCGGCGGCGTGTTCCGTCCCGCGGCGCCGGGCGCCGGCGTGGCGGGCGCCGGTGTGCCGGAGGCTGGCGTGCCGGCAGCCGGCGTTGCCGGTGAGACCAGGGCCAGGTCGGTGAGCCAGTCGGAGGCGCTGTCGCGGGCCGCCGCCGCCACCGCCGGAGACGCCATCAGCCCGCCGCCGCCCGGAGCCGGCACCGCGCCCAGCCGCACCAGGCGGCTCAGCAGTTCGTCGGCACTCGGACGGCTGCGTGGGTCGCGGCGCATCGCGTCCCGCACGACCTCGGTGAGCGCCGGGTCGAGGCCGGCCACGTTCGGATCGCTGTGCATGACCCGGAACATCTGCGCCGGCGAGGGTCCGTCCCCGAACGGCAGGCGACCGGTCCCCGCGAAAAGCACCAGGCCGCCCCAGGCGAACACGTCGGCGGCGCCGGTGACCTCCGTGCCGGTCACCTGCTCCGGTGCCATGAAGGCCGGCGTCCCGACCATTCTCTCGCCGACCTGGGATGTGCTGTCGGCGGCCAGCGCCACGCCGAAATCGATCACCCGCGGGCCGAGCGAGGAAAGCAGAACGTTCGCCGGCTTGAGGTCCCGATGCACGAGACCCGCGCCGTGGATGGCCGTCAGGGCGGCCGCGACGCTCACCGCGACACGCTCGAGATCACCCGACGCGAGCGGCCCGTTCGCCGCGACCGCCTGGTAGAGCGTCGGCCCTGCCACGTACTCGGTGACCAGGTAGGGCGCCCCGTCGGGCGGGTCGACGACGTCGAGCACCTCGGCGGTGCAGAACCGCGCGACCCGGCGGGCGAGGTCGGCCTCACGCCGGAAGCGGGACCGGTACTCGGGCAGCTGCGCGAACTCCGCCCGGATCACCTTCAGCGCCACCAGACGGTCGGTCGTGCTGCCTGCGGCGGCCTTGGCGTCGCTGGCGCCGCCGACGGTGGTGGTGGCGGTGGCGGTGGTGCCAGCCTGGCCGGCGCGGGGAGTGGCCAGGTAGACGGTCCCCATCCCACCTGCGCCGAGCCGGCCAAGCAGCCGGTACCGCCCCAGCACCCGAGGATCGGTGGCAAGCAGCGGTTTGGTGCCAGGGTGGGTCGCGCCACCGCCGTCAACAGCACCACCGCCAGCACCACCACCGCCGACTGGGCTGCCGCCGCCAGCACCAACGCCAACGGGGCCGCCGCCAACAGGGCGATCGCCGCGAACCGGGCCGCGGCCAACAGGGCGACCGCCGCCAACAGGGCCGACATTCCCGCCAGGCGTCGGCGTGATTCCCGGCCGGCGCGTGCTACCCGCGTCGACCGGAGAATTCCCGCTGGCGTTCCGCCCCGTCGCACCGGACGCCGGGGCGTTCTCACGTACGTCCACAACGCCTCCGCACGGCCGAGTCAACATCGGTGCAGGGCACCGTTTCCGTCGTTACATCTTCGTGGCTTCGCCTTCAAAGACGCGGCGTTCGGGAATCGGGTTGTGGACCTATCGGGCAGCCGATAGCCGGTCGACAACGGGCCGTGGATGTGCACACCAGCTCCCGGCGCTCAGCCCCAGCGGGCTGTTGTTGATTAACCGCAAACGCGGCGCCGGCTACTACCACATCGCCCCCGGAACGGGGCGGGCTACTCGCCTCCCGACGGCCGCTGTGGCGCCAGCGGCAACAGCCTCGCCCGGCAGGCTATGACAAGTGCAGGATTTGTACCAGTATGGGAGTGTGTAGCAGGATCCCGATCTTCGGGCTGTCGCTGCTACCGCTGCTGCCGAGCACGAGTGGAGCCGCTACCGCCGCCGCTTCCGAGCAAGGGTTGAGGATTGTGGCTGCTGCCGCAACCGAAATCCTCACTTCTTGCGGATTGTCAAGTCGCTCCCGCCCTTTTGTCGATATCGGCGTGAAATGGCCGCGCGGTCCGGCGGTGCGGCATCCTCGATGGGGCACCGTGCGGCGGGTGGGCTCGGACAGTCAGGTCGATATCGGGGGCCGGATCCGCCACTTCTCGGGATTCTGCGCCACACGCTCTGGGACGACGAAAATCCTCAACTCCGAGCCGCGCGCCTGGGCTCGACCGCTGGGGTGATCAGAGAACCCGGCCTGGTTCGCTCGTCCCGCCCGTCGGGAAATTCTCGATACCCAGGACGAGCAGCAGTTCGAGGCGTTCACGTGATTCGGTGTCCGCCGGGGTCAACACCAGCAGCAGCTGACCCTGGTCCGGGGTGACCAGGGTCTCGCAGTCCATCAGCAGACGGCCCACCCGCGGATGGTGCAGCGTCTTGCGGTCGGCGCGTCGGACCGCCACCTCGTGCTCGGCCCAGCGCTGGCGGAAGTCGGCGCTGGCGGCCTGCAGCCGCTCGACGAGCCCGGTGACCTCCGGGTCGCCGGAGCGCCGCCCTGCGGTCGCGCGCAGGTCGGCAACGAGCTGTCTGGACTGGTGCTCGTGCTCCTCCGGTGAGTGGGCTTCGCGGGTGGTAGGACTGGTGAACCAGCGGTAGATCAGGTAGCGCTGGTCGCCCACGAAACCGCTGTAATCGCCGGTCAGGAGCAGACCGGCGCGGTTGTGGGCCAGGGTCTCGCCCAGGTCGGAAATCACCAGGGCCGGTGTGTCGCCGAGCAGGTCGAGCATGCGCACCAGGCCGGCGCGGGCCAGCCGGGCCCGGCTGGCGGCGGGAGGTGGCAGGTGCCCGGCCAGATGGAACAGATGATCGCGCTCGTCGTCGGACAGTCGCAGCGCCCGGGCCAGCGCACCCAGCAGCTGGGTGGACGGCTGGCTGCTGCGGCCCTGCTCAAGGCGCACCACGTAGTCGACCGACATGCCAGCGAGCATGGCCACCTCCTCCCGGCGCAGGCCGGTGGTGCGCCGCCGCGGGCCGTCGGCCAGGCCCACCTCGGCCGGGCGGATCGCCTCGCGGCGCCGCCGCAGGAAGTCGGCGAGTTCGTCACGTTGCACAACCGCATGCTTCCCCGGCAGAGCGAGTCGAGCCAGGGAGTGACGCTCCCACGATGAACACTCCTCTCCCGGATCTGCCGAGGCAGCCGCAAGGTGGAGACGAGCGAAAGCCGCGGTCGACGGTCGACGGTCGACGACAGCTCGCGGCCGACCGAGAGCGAAGGAGAGCACATTGCAGACACGAACTCTCGGCAGCACCGGATCGTCCGTGGCCGCGCTGGGCCTGGGAGCGATGGGCATGTCGGGCGCCTACGGGGCATCCGACCGGTCGGAGAGCATCGCCACGGTGCACGCCGCCCTGGACGCCGGCGTCACCCTGATCGACACCGGTGACTTCTACGGAATGGGCCACAACGAGCTGCTGCTCGAGGAGGCACTGCGTGGCCGGGACCGCGACAGCTATGTGCTGAGCGTCAAGTTCGGCGGGCTGCGCGGGCCGGACGGCCGATTCCTCGGGCAGGACGGCCGTCCCGACGCGGTCCGGAACTTCCTGGCCTACTCGCTGACCAGGCTCGGCACCGACCACATCGACATCTACCGGCCGGCACGGCTGGACCCGGCCGTCCCGATCGAGGAGACCGTGGGCGCGATCAAGGAGATGATCGACGCCGGCTATGTGCGGCAGGTGGGCCTCTCCGAGGTCGACGCCGAGACGATCCGCCGCGCGCACGCCGTCCATCCGATCGCCGATCTGCAGATCGAGTACTCGTTGGTGTCCCGGGCGGTGGAGGAGGAGGTCCTGCCCACGCTGCGGGAGCTGGGCATCGGCCTGACCGCGTACGGAGTTCTCGGCCGGGGCCTGATCTCCGGGCACTGGCGCGCCGGCCAGGTCGCCGGCCCCGGCGACTTCCGCGCCCACAGCCCGCGGTTCTCCAGCGGGAACGTGGAGCACAACCTCAACCTGGTGGAGGCGCTGCGGGAGGTCGCCACGGCGAAGGGCGCCACCGTCGCCCAGCTGGCCATCGCGTGGGTGGCGGCCCAGGGCGACGACATCGTGCCCCTGGTCGGAGCCCGGACCCGCGATCGGCTGGCCGAGGCCCTGCCCGCCCTCGACCTGAACCTCACCGCCGACGACCTCGCCGAGATCGAGAAGGCCGTACCGGCCGGCTCGGCCCGCGGCGACCGGTACCCGAGCGTCCTCATGTCCTCCCTGGGCGTCGGAAACTGACTCGCCGGGCCCGTGGGCCCGGCTCAGGCCGGGCCGCGTACGTGCCGATGTGCCACCAGGTTTCGGGTGGTCACGGCCGCTGTCTCGCGACGCCGCCTGATCCGTGGCGGCCGATCGCGCGCAGGGCGAGATCCTGAACGACCGCGGGAAGAAGGATGTGTTCGGCCGAAAGAACCCTCGCGGAGAGGCTTTCAACGGTGTCGTCCGGCCGGACGGCAAGTTCTTTTTGCGCGATGACAGGACCTTCGTCGTACTCTGCCGTGACGATGTGGATCGAAGGGCCGGTTATGTGATCGCCGGAAGCCAGTACGGCTTCATGCACGGTGTTGCCGTACATGCCTCTCCCGCCGTGCCGTGGCAGCAGGGAAGGATGTATGTTGATGATTCTGCCGTCGAAGGATTTCAGCGTTTTTGGGCCGATCTTCTTCATATAGCCCGCCGTGACGATCAGGTCGATGTGATGTGCGTTCAGGAGCACCCGTACAGCCGTGTCAAGCTGGTCGGGATCGGGATGCGTGGCTCCTGACATGTGCGCGGCTGGTATGGCATGGGTATGGGCATAGGCGAGCGCGCCAGATCCTCTGTTGTTACTCAGGACCAGTGACAGGTGGAACGCCGCATCCGGCCCCAGCGAGGCCTGGTGCAGTGCCTGCAGATTGGTCCCGGTATGCGAGGCGAACACCGCCACCCGGAAGTCAGCCATGCGCGGAACCTTGGAGCATCGGTCGTGGCCTCGGGTTCAGGGGGGCGTCGGGGTGAATCATGGGATTCGACACGCGCAGATTCTATGGGCGTTCTGCGGCGGGGGTGCGATGTTAGGTCAGGAGCGCGGTGTCCCGCACGGGGCCTGATCGGCTGCGGTTGTGAGCGCGGCCGCCGCGGTCGGTGGGGCGGGATAGATGGTGCTGGCCATCGTGACGGTACGGGCGGTGTCCTCGTTCCAGAACGCCATTGCCTGGTATCCGAAGATGGCGCCGCTGTGGCCCCAGTTCACTCCGCAGCGGTCGGAGACCCGTTCGATCCCGAGGCCATAGCGAAAGCCCGGGTCGGCGGCATCCTCCACGGTGGTGGTCTTCATCTGCCGGAGCATCCGGGCGTTGAGCAGTTCACCGTCCATCAGCGCCTGATAGAAGCGTGACACGTCCTTGACGGTGGAGACGATGGCACCGGCTGCCCAGGCATGCGAGGGATTGAGCCCGGTCACATCGAACGGCCCACCATCGGCCGCGGGAATGAGGTCCGGCGGGACGTATCCGCGGGCGTGATAGCCGGGAATGTTCCCGGTGGCGGCGGGGAACGAGGTGTCAGCCAGACTTAGCGGCCGGAAGATCCGCCGGTCGAGCTCCTCGCCCAGCGAATGGTGGGTGACGGCCTGGATGAGCAGGCCGGCGACGATGTAGTTGGTGTTGGAGTACGCCCAGGCGGTACCGGGCGTGAACGAGCTCGGGTGGGTTTCGGCGATGGCCACGAGGTCCGCAGGGTCGAAGAACCGGTTCGCGGTGATGCCGGCCAGCAGCTTCGGGTCGGCGGTGTAGTCGAACAGGCCGCTGGTGTGGTTGAGCAGCTGCCGAACGGTGATCGTGCTCCCGTCGCGCAGCAGGCCCGGCAGCCAGCGTTTCACGGGCCGGTCGAGGGCGAGGCGGCCCTCGCCGACGAGCTCGAGTGCCACGGTGGCGACGAACGTCTTCGTGATGCTGCCGATCCGTACCTTGGCCTGCGGTCGCAAAGCGGCACCCGTGGCCAGGTCCGTGACACCCGCGGCGACCTGGCGGATCCGGTCGTGGTCCTGCACCCGGATCATGACACCGGGAACGCCTGCGGCGGTGACGTCGCTCAGCAGTGTGTGCAGGTCAGGGCTGATGCTCGACGATGCGGCCGGCTCGGAAGCCCGCTGCGTCGAAACCCCCTGCGCCGCGGTGCCGGCCGGCGTTGGTGCGGAGCCGGCCGGCGCTGGTGCGGTGCCGGCGAGAGCGGGTGCGGTGCCCGCGAGCGGCGGCGAGATGACAACCGCGATCAGGAGGACCGCCACGGCCGGGAGAATCGTGCTGATGCGGCGACAGGGCGAGGCGGTTCTCAGGCGCGCCGCCCCCGTCGGCCCGGGCCTCACGCGTGACCGCCGGTCTTCTGCTCGTCGGTGACAACCGGCCGGGTCTGGTACCGCCGCCAGGCGATCGTCAGCCGCCACAGCCGCCCGGTGACGAATGCCCCGCCGAGCATGAGCACGTAGACCAGCGGTGTCCAGGCACCGCCAACGGATGTGTGTGTGCCGTCGAGATAGGTGAATGTCTCGTCGCTGATCAGGTAGGGGACCCCGGTCCAGCGAAAGGTGCCGGTGGCCTGCGGGTCGCTCGCGGTGATCCCGGCGTCGAAGGCGACTCTTCCGACGTGCGTCAGCAGGGTCATCACCACCTCGACGAGGAGGATGGTGAGCGCCGCGGCTCCCCAGGACGGCCGCCGGGTGAGCTCGCCGTATTCGGCGGCGAGATAACCGGCCGCGAGGACCCGCAGATCACCGAGCTGACGCACGGCCTGCCGGGCGCCGACATCCTCGGCGGCGGCCCACAGGTTGTCGCGCAGCTCCCGCCGCTTGGCGATCCGGGATCTGCGTGGCAGGTCCTGCAGGCGGGCGTCGAGCGTCCACACGGCGCGTTCGATGCGCAACCGGTCGAGAGTTCCCCGTGAGGTGGCCATGTCAGGTGTCCTCCGTCGAGGTGGGTGGGTCGGGGAGGGGGCGGACGAGCGTGGGGTGGACCACCGCGGCCAGCGACAGCCAGCTCGCGGTGCCTTCTGCCAGGGCCTCGGTGCCGGCCGCGGTCGGCCGGTAGTACTTGCGGGCCGGGCCGGATCGGGACGCGACCAGCCGCGCCTCCACCCGGCCCTCGCGTTCCAGGCGGGCCAGCGCCGGATACACGCTGCCCTCGGTGATGTCCGTCAGGCCGAGCTGCCGCAGCCGCTGAACGACCTCGTAGCCGTACGACTCACGCTCGGCGAGGAGCCGAAGCAACAGCAGTGACAGGACGCCCTTGAGGAGTTGGGGATCATGCGTCGGCGCCATGGATGCAAGCTAAGCCTGGTACTCGGCATCGTCAAGTAGTAGGCATTGGCGAGTGCGCTGTCGAGGACCGGACACCCGCCGACCGTTCAGTGCGGTGGTGGCGGGCAGCATGTCAAAGGTGGCGCGTGACGAGACGGGTGCGGAGATGGCCGATGGTCAGCTGGTCGCGGCGGTGCGAGCGGCGCTCGCCGGCGCCGCCGACCCGGCGAGGGCACCGGCCATGCGGGCGTACATGAAGTCGGAGATGCTGTTCCGCGGCGTGCCGAAGCCCGTCCGGGAACGAGCGCTGCGTCCCGTCCTGGCCGAGCGGACCCTGCCCAGCCAGTCAAGCTGGCGGGCGACCGTCCGGGCGCTGTGGCGGGAGGCGGAGTACCGCGAGGAGCGGTACGCGGCGATCGACCTGACCGGTCACCGTGCCTATCGCGCCTACCAGCGCGCGGACACGCTGGACCTCTACGAAGAGATGATCACGACTGGTGCCTGGTGGGACTACGTCGACGAGATCGCCTCCCGCCGGGTCGGCCCGCTGCTCGCCGCGGACCCCGCCGCGATCCGCCCGGTGATGCTGCGATGGAGCCGTGACGGCGACCTGTGGCGGCGCCGGACGTCGATCATCTGCCAGCTGTCCTTCAAGGCCGCGACCGATCTGGACCTGCTGTATGCCTGCATCGACGCCAACCTCGACGACCGGGACTTCTTCATCCGCAAGGCCATCGGATGGGCGCTGCGCCGGTACGCCTGGACGAACCCGACCGAGGTCCGCCGCTTCGTCACCGCCCGCGGGGACGCCCTGTCACCTCTCTCACGCCGCGAGGCACTGAAGAACATCGGCTGAAACTCATCCGCCTGACATCAGCCGCCCCAGGACTTCAGCCTCGCCGGTTCGCGTCGGGTGAGTTCCCGAGGCCACAGCCGGACGCGCCATTCGTCACCCGGCGTGGTTGAGCCCGGCCAGCCGCGCTGCACGAATCCGCGGCCGGTGATGAGTGCTGTGTACCGGCCCGGGGCTACCTCCAGACGGAGATTCTGCACTGTCGTCGCAGACTCGTAAAAAAGTCCGAACGCATCGACGTCGATCGAAGCGGCAAACGCCTCCTGCCAAAGACCGAGGTCGTCCGGCGGTTGCGCCGTCCACTGTTCTACTCGTAGCGACATCGCGAAGTTGTTCTGGTGCGGTGAGAGAATGATCAGCAGAGACCCGTCCTGCGCGATTCCGTCGTTGCTGATCGCACGGTTGACGACCTCCGAGTAGTCGATCTCGTCGCTGGCACCGGAGTACAGATAGAACTGTCCGTAGTCGTAGACCGCCTTCGCTGCCTGGACATGCTCGCATATCGGATCAGGTGCCTCGGCCATGCCGGTGCTTCCCATCGGCTCCTCCTCGCGCGGGTCGCTCGACAGCCACTTATCGACACGAGTCCCGTTGGCTCACGGTTGATGTGATGTAAATCGGGCGGGCTGGCGCGACAATTTACCGTTGCCGCCGCTTGCCGGGTGTGGGGGCGGCGTGCAGGCAGGCCTGGTGCTGCGTGGCTCCCCGCCACCTGCTTGGGGGTTTCGGCGGACTCCGCCTCTGATGGGCGGGCACGGGAGCGTCCAGTCGGCTGCTGGCCGGCGCGACCTCGCCGGGCATTTCCCGGGCGCCCGTCGGGGTGGGCGAAGACTGCGCTTGAAAAGCCGCCTGAGGCGTGATGACCTGTCGGTGGAGCGCGATGGTGAGGGGTCGACATGCCGTCCGATCAGACGATTAATGAGCTGGAACGCCTGGCTGATCTGAGCGTGGATCAGCTGGGGCGGCTGGTCGGTCTGGTGGAGTACGACTCGTCCGCGGACCATTTTCCCGTTTCCGGGTGGGATGGGCTGGTCTGGGTTGTCGGCAACGCGGTGCAGGCCGCGCACTACTTCCAGTCGGCGTTCGGTATGGAGCTGGTGGCCTATTCGGGGCCGGAGAACGGAAATCGCGACCATCGGGCCTATGTGCTGCGGTCCGGGGCGGCCCGTTTCGTGCTCAAGGGTGCTTACGACCCGGCCAGTCCGCTGGTCGAGCACCATCGGCGCCACGGTGACGGAATCGTCGACATCTCGCTTGAGGTACCGGATGTCGATCGGTGCGTCGACCATGCGGCGGCGCAGGGCGCGACAGTTCTCGCGCAGCCGCGCGACGTCCAGGACGAGCATGGCGTCGTCCGGATGGCCACGATCGCGGCGTACGGGGACACCGTGCACACGCTGGTGGACCGCTCGCGCTACCAGGGCGTCTACCTGCCCGGTTACGAGCCGCGGGCCTCGGCGCTGCGCCGCCGCCCGGGTGCGCCGGAGCGGCTGTTCCAGGCCGTCGACCACGTCGTCGGCAATGTGGAGCTCGGCCGGATGGACCAGTGGGTCGAGTTCTACAACCGGGTCATGGGCTTCACGAACATGGCCGAGTTCATCGGCGGTGACATCGCCACCGAGTACTCGGCGCTGATGAGCAAGGTGGTCGCCAGCGGAAACCACCGGGTGAAGTTCCCGCTCAACGAGCCGGCGGCCGGGCGGCGGAAATCGCAGATCGACGAGTTCCTGGAGTTCTACGGTGGCCCCGGTGCCCAGCATGTGGCGCTGGCGACGGACGACATCATCGCCACCTATGACGCGATGGTCGCCGAAGGGGTGGAATTCCTGCCGACCCCGGCCTCCTACTATGAGGACCCGCGGCTGCGAGCCCGCATCGGCTCGGTCCGGGTGCCCGTCGAGGAGCTTTCCTCCCGGGGGATTCTGGTCGACCGGGACGAGGACGGCTACCTCCTGCAGATCTTCACGAAGCCACCCGTGGACCGCCCGACGGTCTTCTTCGAACTGATCGAGCGGCACGGATCGCTCGGGTTCGGAAAGGGCAATTTCCAGGCGCTGTTCGAGGCGATCGAACGCGAGCAGGAGAAACGCGGCAACTTCTGACGGAAAGCCGGGACCGGCGACTCGCAGGGACGCCCGGCGACTGGCAGGAACGACCGGCGACTCGCAGGGACGACCGGCGGCGATGAGGCAGGAAGGTGTCCCGATGGCCTACTACCGGCAGGTGGGCGACATCCCGCCGAAGCGGCACACCCAGTTCCGCCGGCCCGACGGAGGCCTGTACCGCGAGGAGCTCGTCGGCACGGAGGGGTTCTCGGCCGACTCGTCGTTGCTCTACCACCGCTTCGTCCCGTCGGCGATCGCCGACGCCCGAGCGTGGGAGCTGCCGGACCAGGCTCTGGTCGCGAACAGCCCGCTGCGGCCCCGGCACCTGAGGCTGCCGGAGCTCTTTCCCGGCGAGGAGCACAAGGCGGTCGACGCGGTCACCGGGCGGCGGCTGCTGCTGGGGAACGGCGACGTCCGCATCTCGTATGTGGTGGCCGCGCTGCCGTCGCCCTACTACCGCGACGCGGTGGGGGACGAGTGCGCCTTCGTCGAGGGCGGCGGCGCCACGGTGGAGACGTCGTTCGGCGCCCTGGAGGTGGGGCACGGCGACCTCGTCGTGCTGCCCCGCGGCGTGATCCACCGGTGGGTGCCCACCGGGCCGGACCCGCTGCGCCTGTACGTGGTCGAGGCGTCCAGCCACATCGTGCCGCCGAGCCGCTACCTCACCCGGTACGGGCAGTTCCTGGAGCAGGCGCCGTACTGCGAGCGCGACCTGCGGGCGCCGGCCGAACCGATGCTCGCCGACGGCAAGGACGTCGAGGTCCACGTCCGGCACCGGGCCGGCGGGCCGGAGGGGCTGGCGGGCACGGTGCACGTGTTCCCCGAGCACCCCTTCGACGTCGTCGGCTGGGATGGATGCCTGTACCCGTTCGCCTTCAACGTCGCCGACTTCGAACCGATCACCGGGCGGGTGCACCAGCCACCGCCGGTGCACCAGGTCTTCGCCGGTCGGGACTTCGTGATCTGCGCGTTCGTGCCGCGCAAGGTGGACTACCACCCGCGGGCGGTCCCCGTGCCGTACTACCACTCCAACGTCGACTCGGACGAGGTGATGTTCTACGTCGCCGGGGACTACGAGGCCCGCCGGGGGTCGGGGATCGGCCGGGGCTCGGTCTCGCTGCATCCCGGCGGCCACACCCACGGTCCGCAGCCCGGCGCGGTCGAGCGTTCTCTCGGCGCCGAGTTCTTCGACGAGCTCGCGATCATGGTGGACACGTTCCGTCCGCTCGGCCTGGGGGAGGGGGCGCTGGCCGTCGACGACCCGGGCTACGCCTGGACCTGGGCGGGGGCGGAAGGCACGACGAGCCCGGCCTCGGCCTTTCCCGGTGCCGGATGAGCGTGTGCGCGTGATGAGCGTGTGCGCGTGATGAGCGGGAGCCCGCCCGCCGCGAGCTGGCTGGGGATTCCGGCCGGCAGCGGGTTCGGCTTGGAGAACCTGCCTTACGGCGTGTTCTCCACCGGCCGCGACAACAGGCCGCGCAGCGGCGTCGCGATCGGCGATCAGATCCTCGATCTCACCGGTGTCACCGGTGATCCGGTGCACGGTACCGGGTCGCTGAACGCCTTCATGGCCCAGGGGCCGCGGCGGTGGCAGACCCTGCGCGCCGACCTGGTCACCTGGCTGACCGACGAGCGCCACCGCCGCCGCGTCGAGCCGCACCTCGTGCCCCGCGGCGAGGCTCGCCTTCACCTGCCGGTCGAGATCGCCGACTACGTCGACTTCTACAGTTCGCGGGACCACGCGGAGAACCTCGGCCGGATCCTCCGCCCGGGCGGTGCGCCGCTGACACCCAACTGGCTGCACATGCCCCTCGGGTACCACGGGCGCGCGGGCACCGTGGTGGTCTCGGGCACGCCGGTGACCCGGCCCCGCGGCCAGCGCAGAGGCCCCGCGGACGACACACCCGACTTCGGGCCGTCGCAGCGGCTGGACATCGAGGCGGAGATCGGGTTCGTCGTGGGGAGCCCGTCCCCGGCGGGGCGGCCGGTGGCGCTGCCGGACCTGCCCCGGCACGTGTTCGGCGTGTGTCTTCTCAACGACTGGTCGGCGCGCGACCTGCAGGCCTGGGAGTACGTGCCGCTGGGCCCCTTCCTGGGGAAGTCCTTCCTCACCTCGGTCTCCCCGTGGGTGGTGCCGCTCGCGGCGCTGGAGGCGGCCCGGATCCGGCCGCCGCGCCGGGAGGTGACGCCGCTGCCCTATCTGGACGACGCCGCGGCGGAGCCATGGGGCCTGGACATCCAGCTGGAGGTGCGGCTGAACGGGCACCTGGTCAGCCGCCCGCCCTTCAGGCTCATGTACTGGACGCCGGCCCAGCAGCTGGCGCATCTGACGGTCAACGGCGCTTCGCTGCGAACGGGCGACCTGTTCGCCTCCGGAACGGTCTCCGGCCCGGCCCGGCACCAGAGTGGGTCGTTCATCGAGCTGTCATGGGGTGGCCGGGAACCGCTGGAGCTGCCGGACGGGTCCGTCCGGGTGTTCCTGCAGGACGGTGACCATGTCACCATCACCGCCGTCGCCCCGGGCCGCCACGGCGAAACCCTGTCGTTCGGTGAGGTCGCCGGCCGCGTTCAACCAGCCGCCGCGCTGACCTCACAAACCGCGAGCGTGCCGGGCCCTCTGGGGGTGTAGCGCTCCACTACACGCCCGAGGCCTGGTCGTTCTAGGTTTGCCAACGTGGGCGTTCCGGCGGGAGGGAATGCCTGCCCGAGCAGGTGCGGGACGCGCCGGGGAGGTAATGCAGTTGTCCACGACAGGTCACCCGAAAAACGTCCGTGTGTCCGCCGAGAACACCGCCCGGATGGACGGCCGCGGGTACGTGTACTTCACCATGGAAAACGCGGATCAACACCGCCGCTGATCGTCGTGTTCTCCGCTGTTAATCCACAGGACGCGGCAGTGCTTGACCACATCGAGCTCGACGCGTCATTCCACGTCGCGCTGGCCGTGGTGGCGGTCGCGGTGGCGCTGGTCGGTACCTGGCTCCTCGTCCGCCTGCTGCTCCTCCCGCTGCGCCGGCTGCTGCGACGGCGGCGTGGGGCGGCAACTTCCCGCTCCGAGCTGCTGGGGCGGTTGTGCGTCATCCGCACCGGCCGAGTGGGGCCCGAGTTCGGTCAGGCGGAGGTCAGGGCCGACGACGGCTCGTCCGTGCTGGTCCAGGTGCGACATCCCGAGAACAACCCGCTGCTGCGGGCTGGCAGCTCCGCCGTGATCTACAGCTATGACGCCGCCCGCGAGATCTTCTGGGTGAGTCCGCTGGACTTCATCCGCGAACTGGACCGCGACCACCCCGCCGTCGAGTGAGAGCGTAGAAAAGGAAAGCGCATGAGCCTCATCACCATCCTCCTGGGCGTGTTCTTCGGGTTGGTCATTCTTGCCGCGCTGGGTGCGGTCGTCGCGGTCAGTCGCCTGTCCCGCCAGGTGGAGCAGGGAAAAGCCCTGATCGTGTCGCGCTCCAAGAAGGTGGAGGTCACCTTCACCGGAGCGATCGTCCTGCCGATCATCAACAAGGCGGAGGTGATGGATATCTCCGTGAAGACGATCGAGATCCGGCGGACCGGCCGGGAGGGGCTGATCTGCCAGGACAACATCCGGGCCGACATCCGCATCACGTTCTTCGTCCGGGTCAACAAGACGGTCGAGGACGTCATCAAGGTGGCGCAGGCGATCGGAACCGCGCGGGCCAGTGACCAGACGACGCTGCAGGAGCTCTTCAACGCCAAGTTCTCGGAGGCGCTGAAGACCGTCGGCAAGCAGTTCGACTTCGTCGACCTCTACACGAAGCGCGAGGAGTTCCGCGACCAGATCATCCAGGTCATCGGCACCGATCTGAACGGCTACAGCCTTGAGGACGCCGCCATCGACTTCCTCGAGCAGACCCCGATGACCCAGCTCGACCGGGACAACATCCTGGATGCCCAGGGCATCCGGAAGATCACCGAGCTGACCACCATCGAGCATGTCCGCACCAACGAGTATCAGCGCCAGGAGGAGAAGGAGATCACCCGCAAGGATGTCGAGACGCGGGAGACGATCCTCGAGCTCGAACGGCGGCAGGCCGACGCCGAGACGAAGCAGAAGCAGGAGATCGCGACCGCGCGGGCCCGGGAGGAGGCCGAGACCGCCCGGGTGCAGGCCGAGGAACGGCTGAAGGCCACCTCCGCGGCACTGCGCGCCGACGAGCTGATCGGCATCCAGAAGGAGAACCAGGCGCGGGAGATCGCCGTCGCGGAGAAGAACAGGCAGCGGGTCATCGCCATCGAGACCGAGCGGATCGAGAAGGACCGCCAGCTCGAGGTCGTCGCCCGGGAGCGGGAGACGTCGCTGTCCCGCGCCGCCATGGACAAGGAGCTGGAGGTGCAGAAGCAGGCGGTCGCCGAAGTGGTCCGTGACCGGGTCGCGGTGGACCTGACGGTCGCCGAGCAGGAGGAGAACATCAAGCGGCTGCGGGCCGTGGAAGATGCCGAGCGCCTGCGGCAGGCCCTGGTGATCGAAGCGGAAGCCGAGGCCCAGCAGGGTCTCGTCAAGGACATCAAGGCGGCCGAGGCCGCCGAGCAGGCTGCCGTGCACAGGGCGCAGGAGGCGGTGATCCTCGCCGAGGCCCGCCAGCGGGCCGCGGACCTGGACACCCGCGCCAAGATCCAGCTCGCCCAGGGCATCCAGGCCGAGGCCGCAGCCAAGGGGCTCGCCGCGGCCGTGGTGCGGGAACGGGAGGCGGAGGCGATCGAGAAGGTCGGCCGGGCCGAGGCCGTGGTCGACCGGGAGAAGGCACTGGTCGCCGCGGCGGCGATCCGGGAGCGGCTGCGGGGTGAGGCCGACGGCCTCACCGAGAAGGCGACGGCGATGGCGGCGCTGGACGAGGCGAGCCGAGGCCACGAGGAGTACCGGCTGCGGCTGGAGGCCGAAAAGGAGATCCGGCTGGCCGGCCTCGACATCCAGCGCCGGATCGCCGAGTCCCAGGCCACGGTGCTGGCGGCCGGTCTGGAGAGCGCCGACATCGACATCGTCGGCGGCGAGAGCATGTTCTTCGACCGGCTGCTGAGCTCGATCACCATGGGCCGCGCGGTGGACGGCTTCGTCGAGCACTCCGACGTCGTCGGGGGCCTGGCGGGCCGGTGGCTGGACGGCTCCGCCGACTTCACCGCGGATCTGACCAGGGTGCTCGGCTCGCTGGGCTCCGGTGACGTCCAGAACCTCACGGTGTCAGCACTGCTGATGCAGCTGATCAAGGGTGGTGGGCTGGACGCCGGGAAGCTGCGGGAGCTGGCGGACGCGGCCGCCGTCGCGGCGGCCCAGCCGGGGGCCACGACCACGACGACGACCACGACGCTGGAGGCCGCGACGACGTCCGCCAGGACGGCGAAGGCCGCCACCGTGGCGACGCCATCGGCCACCCGCACCACCCCCGGCCGTGGCACCACCCGCTGAGGCCGGGCGCGTGGACCCGGACCCGACCGACACACCCCTCTCCGCCGACCAGGGCGCTCCCGACCGCGACACCTACGAGGTGCTGCGGGCCCGGTTGGCCGAGCAGGCGGCGGAGCTGACCCGCCGGGCCGACGCCCTCAACACCCGCCGGCTGGCGGTGTTCGGCGGCAGCGGGCTCCGCCTGCTCGGCGCCGAGCAGGTCAGCACGCGACGTCCCGGTGTGGCGCAGGACGTCGTGGCGCTCGGCGAGCACCTGCTGCTCGGCTGCAACGTGCCCGCCGCGCTGCCCGCCGCCTCCGCGGCCGACGGCGAGGCGGCGGCGGGAGCGGGGGCGGGGGCGGGGGCGGTCACCGACTACTTCTCACTGCACCGCCTGGTCCGGGCCGTCGGTGGCGCCGCCACGGAGAGCGGCGCCACCCGGTTCCGGCTGGACGGCGTCAACGAGGGCGTGGCCGGGAGCCAGGGCCCGGACGTCAAAGCGGGCCCGGACGTCAAAGCGGGCCCGGACACCGAAGAGAGGCCGGACGCCGCAGACGCCCTCGGCGGGGACGAGAGCCTGGGTGCGGACGACGCCCTGGGCGGGGACGAGAGCCCCGGCGGGGGCGCCGCGCGGGGCGGGGGCGTCCCGCCCGGCGTGCTGCGCGACCCGACGCTGCACCGTGACCTCCGCGAGCTGGTCCGGTACTACCGCGACACCCGGCTGCTGCGGCTGCGCCGCCTCGACGACAGAGTGCTCGCCGTCTTCCAGACCGGCCGCCGGCCGGAGGACATCCGGGTGCTGCGGTGGCGGACCGGAACCGACGGCGCCGTCGACTACCTGGACAACCTCGGCGAGCGCGACCACGTGCTCCCGCCGGTGGACGACCTCGACTGGACCGCGGTCAGCCGCGACGACCACGTCCTCGGGCGCTTCCCACATGTGTCCGTCCAGGGAGCCGTGTTCGTCTCGACGGTCGGCGGGGCCCTCACCGTCAAGACCGAGAACGACACCGAGAACCCGGACGGGATCTACCGCGAGCCCGTGGACGAGCCGCTGCAGAGCCTGGCCGACGCCGAGATCTGGCACGCCCGGGTCGGGCCGCTCGTCGTGCTGCGGATCCGGCCGTACAAGGAGACCAGGTGGCGGTACCTGGTGTTCAACACCCGCAGCGCGCGGATCGTGCGCGTCGACGGGATCGGGCAGGGGTGCCGGCGGCTGCCCGCGGAGCAGGGGATCATCTTCCCCGACGGCTACCACCTGACCACCGGTGCCGTCCGGGCCTTCGACACCGACATCTCCGACCTGGAGTTCGACCGGGTCATCCACGCCCCCGGCGGCGAGGACGTGCTCTACGTCTTCCACGCCCGGGCCACCGGCCGGTTCCTCCTGCTGCCCTACAACGTGATCCGTCAGGACGTCGCGACCCCGCTCACCTGCCACGGGTACGCCCTGTTCGGCGACGGCACGCTGGTGTTGCTGAGGACTCCGTCCACGCGGCCCTCCCGGGCCCACGCCGTGCAGATCTGGCAGACACCGTACGGGCACGCGGTCAGGTCCGTGACCGTGACCGGCAGCGGGCCGCTGGAGCGGATCGGCAACGCGGACCTGGTGCAGGGGATCTCGGACTGCGTCTCGGTGGCGCGCCTGGCGGCTCAGACGACGCCGTCGCGCGCCGGGCTCGACGCGCTGATCGGCGCCTGCGGGCGGGCGTTCGACCGCTACCACTGGCTGGGCGACGCGGATCTCGATGATCTGGGCGGGCCACTGGCGCAGGTCCGGGCCACCGCCGGGCAGGTGCTCGAGGAGTTCGCGACGGTCGAGGCTCTCACCGAGGCGGCCCGGGCGACGCTGGCCGACACCGCCGCCGAGATCGACACCCTGCTCCGGCGGGTCCGCGACAAGGCCCCGCAGGACGCGGGCGCGGCGGTGGCGGCACTCGCCGACCTGCGCCGGGCGCAGGGCCGCCTGGTGGCCCTGCGCGACGTCCGCTACATCGACCTGGCGCGGATCGACGTCCACGCGGCCGAGCTGGACGCCGAGATCACGGCCGCCGGCCGGCGTGCGGTGGATTTCCTGCACGGCGATGAGGCCTTCGCCGACTACCACGCCGAGACCGACCGGCTGGCCGGGCAGGCGGCGACCATCACCAGCGCCGCGGCGGCGAATCCGATCGCCGAGCGGCTCGCCGAGCAGGCAGGCGGCCTGGAGGCCGTCGTCGAGATCGTCACCGGTCTCGACATCGTCGACACCACCGTGCGCACCCACATCCTGGACCGGATCGGGGAGGTCTTCGCCGAAGCCAACCGGGTGCGGGCCATCCTGGACGCCCGCCGCGGGCAGCTGTTCGACACCGAGAGCCGGGCCGTGTTCGCGGCCGAGCTCACGCTGATCGGCCAGGCCGTCAACGCGGCGCTGGCGGTGGCCGACACACCCGAGCGCTGCGACGAGCAGCTGGGACGGCTGCTCGTCTCGCTGGAGCGACTGGAAGCGCGCTTCGGTGAATCCGACGACGCCGGCGAGCAGGTCGCGGCCCGCCGCGCGGACCTCTACGACACGTTCTCCGCCCGCCGCCAGGAACTGGTGCAGGCACGGACCCGGCGGGCCGGCCGGCGAGCCGACTCGGCCGGCCGGATCCTGGCCGGCGTCCGTCGCCGCTGCACGGACCTGCGCACCCTCGACGAGATCAACACCTACTTCTCGACCGACCCGATGGTGACCACGCTGCACGGCATCATCGCCGAGCTGCGTTCACTCGGGGAGCCGATCCGCGCGGACGAGATCGCCGGCCGGATCGAGGCGGCGCGCCTGGACGCCCGCCGCGCCCTGCGCGACCGGGTCGACCTCTACGCGGGCGACGACGTCATCCGCCTCGGGCGTCACCTGTTCGCGATCAACACCCAGCCGCTCGACATCGCTCTCGTCCCCGACGGGGACCGGCTGGCGTTCGTGATCACCGGGACGGACTACCGCCGCCCGGTCCGTGACTCGTCCTTCGAGGGGACCAGGCCGTTCTGGGACGAGCCGCTGCCGTCGGAGTCGCCGCGGGTGTACCGGGCCGAGTACCTGGCCACGCGGATCCTCGCCGACGCGGTGGCCGGTGCCGCCGGGCTTTCCGTCGCCGCGCTGGTCAAGGCGGCCGACACCGGGGACGACCTGCTTGATCTGGTGCGCAGAGTGGCCGGGAACCGCCACGACGAAGGGTACGAGCGCGGCGTCCACGACCGGGACGCCACCCGGATCCTCGCCGCGCTGGCCCAGTCCTACGCCCAGGCGGGGCTGCTGCGCTACCCGCCGGCGGCGCGGGCCGCCGCCCAGCTGTTCTGGGCCTACGGCACCGACGTCGCGGGCCGGGTGGCCTGGGGCCGCCGGGCCGTGTCGCTGGCCCGGGCCCGGGCCGTTTTCGGCCCCGCCCACCGGCCGGGCTCGGCGGCTCTCCATCAGGGGGGCCCGGAACAGATCGGTGACCTGTGCGCCGAGCTCGCCGCCGCCGTGGCACGGTTCCTCACGGGCCCGGGCCCGGGCCCGGGGGCGGTCGCCGGCGCTGGCGACGGCAGCGGCGTTGGCCACGGTAGCGGAACTGGCCACGGCAGCGAGATTGGCAGCGGCACCGGAACTGGCGCTGGCAGTGATGTCGGCGCTGGCAACGGCTCCGGCCGCGCCGACTCCGCCAGCATCGCCAGCCTGACCGCCCTCGTCGAGCGGACCGGCGGAGTCGACCTCGTCGGGGAGTACCTGTTCGAGGAACTCGCCGGCGAGCCCACCGGATTCGTCACCGGCGCCGCCGCCCGCGAACTGCTCGCCGCCTTCCGACGAGCGCTCGGGGAGCGGGGGGCCGGCGACGGCTTCGACCACGATCTGCTCGCCTTCGACGACGATCTGGCTGCCGGGCACCAGCTCGCGACGGCCTGGCTGGGCGCGTTCCACGCGTCCCGCGCGGTCGATGCCGCAGGCCCCGAGAAGGCCGCAGGCCCCGAGAAGGCGGTGGGCCCCGGGGAAGCGATGAGCGTCGGCGAAGCGGTGAGCGCCGGGGAAGCCGTGGGTGCCGTGGGCACCGGGGCCGACCTGCCGGAGGCGGTGGCCGTGCTGGTCTGCGGCTCGCGGCTGCCCCGGCACGACTCGTCGGCCAACCTGGAAGCCAGCGTCGACGGCCTGCTCGGCAGCCACCCGCGCATCGACGGCGGGCGCCTTGAGCTACGCCTCGACGAGACACTGGCGCGCACCCGCCGGTTCCACACCGAGCGGGTCCCCGCCTACCGCGCCTACCGGCGGCAGCGGGACGAGCTGATCTCCCAGGAACGCCGGCGGCTGCGGCTGGAGGAGTACCAGGCGACTCCGCCGGGCGGCTTCGTCCGTAACCGGCTCGTCGACGAGGTCTACCTGCCGCTCGTCGGTGCGAACCTGGCCCGCCAGCTCGGGACCGCGGGCGACGGCTCGAATCCGGACCGGATGGGCCTGCTGCTGCTCGTCTCCCCACCCGGATACGGCAAGACCATGCTGATGGAATATGTGGCGAGCCGCCTCGGCCTGGTGTTCGTGAAGGTCGACGGACCCGCGCTCGGCGGCGCCGTGACCTCGCTCGACCCCGCAGCCGCACCCGACGCGGCCGCCCGCCGCGAGATCGAGAAGGTCTCCTTCGCGCTTGAGCTGGGCAGCAACGTGCTGCTCTACCTGGACGACATCCAGCACACCGCGCCCGAGCTGCTGGAGAAGTTCGTCCCGCTGTGTGACACCCAGCGTCGGATGGACGGCGTCTGGGACGGCGCGAGCCGCACCTACGACCTGCGCGGCAAGCGCTTCGCCGTGTGCATGGCGGGCAACCCGTACACCGAGTCCGGTGGACGGTTCCGGGTGCCGGACATGCTCGCCAACCGCGCCGACGTGTGGAACCTCGGTGACGTCCTTTCCGGCCGGGACGATCTGTTCGAGCGCAGCTATCTGGAGAACGCGGTCACGTCGAACCCGGTGCTGGCCCCGCTGGCCGGCCGTGAGCGCGCCGACCTGGAACTTCTGATCCAGATGGCCCAGGGCGACTCGGCGGCGCGGCCGGATCGGCTCAGCCATCCGTATCCGCCGGCCGAGCTGGACCAGATCCTGGCCGTGCTGCGGAAGCTGGTGCGCGTCCAGCAGGTCGTGCTCGCCGTCAACCGGGCCTACATCGCCTCGGCCGGGCAGAACGACGCGGACCGCAACGAGCCGCCCTTCCTGCTGCAGGGCTCCTACCGGAACATGAACCGGCTGGCGGAGCGGATCGTCCCGGTGATGAACGACGAGGAGCTGGACGCCCTGATCGCCGACCACTACCTCGCCGAGGCGCAGACCCTCACCTCCGGCACGGAGGCGAACCTGCTCCGGTTCGCCGAGCTGCGCGGCGCGCTGGCCCCGGAACAGGCCGCCCGGTGGGCCGAGGTGAAGGGCCGCTACCGGCGCAGCGGGGAGTAGCACCAGGTAGCACCAGGAAGTAGTGGCCGGGGGCAGTCAGCCGCAGTGCTCCCAGCCGCTGGTCCAGGTCGAGCCGGCGTAGCTGCCACCCCACTTCACGCACTTCCCCGGAGCGGTCACGTACACGGGCCCCGCGTAGTACTGAAAACTGCCCGTGTCGGACTGCCGCGTCGAACTGCCCTCCACCTGCACCCAGGCACCCATCGCCTGCGCCACCCCCACGCCGGACCCCGACTTCAGCGTCACCACACAGTTCTGGCTGCCGTTGTACAGCAGATAGATCGTCGCCGAGCCCAGGGAATGCCTGTCGATCTGCGAGTAGCCCGACCCGCACACCTGTGTCGCGGTGTACGGATTCGGCTTCGTTGTGGCTGCGGGTGCGGATGTGGGCGCCGGAGCGGGCGCGGGCGCAGTCGTGCGAGCCTGCGTACCGGCGGGCGCGGCGGGCGCGGTCGGCGCGGGTGCGCCGGCGGGCGCGGGCGACTGCGAACCGCCGGGCTCGGATCCCGTACCACCGGGACTCGAACCGGGTGCCTGCATCGATGGCTCGCCGCCGGCCTGCGGGGTCACCGTGGCAGCCGGCGCCGCGGAGCCGCCCGCCGCGCCGGGCCGCGCCGTCGCGGACGCCGCCGCGCCTCGCGCCGAACGGCCTCCCTTGAGTGCCTCCGAGTCCGCCCCGGCCGCGTCGAGGAGATTTCCCCCCGCCGACCGCGAACCGTTCGGCCCCGAATCGTCCGACCCCGACGAGACCCAGAGGATCACCGGCACCGCGACGATCAGAGCCAGCGCACAGGCCGCCGCCGCGAGCAGTGCGGTACGGCGCCGGCGGGTACCTGATCCCGCTGGCCCCGGGCCCGCGTCGTCCCCAGCTGCCGGGCCGGGCTCCGATGTCGGTTCCTGCATCGCCGGCGCTCCTGAGCGAGAAGGGACATAACGCCCGAAAGCCTTTCAGGATCGGATCCGGTCCGGTCGATGTGGGGGGTCACCGGTTCGGTGGTCCGCGCCCTCGGTTGCGTCAGGCCTGCGGCGCGTGATCGGCAGGTCCGCGCAGAAGACATGCGTCGGACGCATACCAGCGCATGCCAAAGCCGCGCAGCGGCGGGGGTGCCGCGGCGCGGAGCCTCAGACGAGGGCGGGTGCGGGTGCGGGTGCGGGGCACCGCGCCAGGTGGCGCAGGCGGGCGGCGTCCTGGCTGGGTGGCAGACCGAACTGGCGACGGTACTCGCGGCTGAACTGCGACGGGCTGTCGTAGCCGACGCGGTGGCTGATACCCGTGACGTCGCCCGGGTGGGTGATGAGCTGGAGCCGGGCCTCCTGCAGCCGGATCTGCTTCTGGAACTGGATGGGGCTCATCGCGGTGACAGCCTGGAAGTTCCGGTAGAAAGCGGACACGCTTATGCCGGACTGCCGCGCGACATCCTCGACCCGGAACGACTGCGTGTAGTGGTCCCGGATCCAGCGGACGGCGCGGGCGATGTGGTTGAGGCTGCTGTCGGCGAGGCCGAGCTGGCGAACGACGGCGCCCTGCGCGCCGGTGATCACGCGCCAGAGGATCTCCCGCTCGACCAACGGTGCCAGCGCGGCTCGGTCGCGTGGCTGGTCGAGCAGGCGCAGCATCCGCACCACCGCGTCGACGAGCTCCGATGGTGCGTCGCTGACGGCCATCCCCGACGGTGCGCCGCCACCGGTGGGCGGGACGTCCGCCGGTGTGGCCCGCAGCAGGAGCTCGGCGATCGTGGCGGGGTTCAGGACCAGACCGAATCCGAGTGAGGGCCGATCCGGGCTCGCCTCGACGAACTGGCCGGTGATCGGCAGGTCGACCGACGCGACGAGGTACTGCCCGGCGCCGTACTCGTACACGCGGTCACCCAGCGCGATCCGCTTCGCGCCCTGCGCCACGAGGGCGAGCACCGTGCCCGACATCGCCGGCGCCGGCTCGGTCGAGTGCTCGACCCTTGAGACGAGGACCCTGTCGATGGCGGTCGTCATGTCCGGACGGGCGTGCCGGGCGATCAGGGAACGCAGCTCGCCAAGGTCCATGACCCGATTAGAACACCAGACGAAAGTCGCCGTCTCGGTAGGATCGTGCAAGAGGTCGCGAGTATCTGCTTAACGTTTTCGCAGGTAGCGGTGTTTCCATGGGTTGGTCGACATCCCTGGGGCATCCGACAGCTCCCCGAAACACGGAGACCGCGCAGCCATGTCTGTCAGTCACGGATTCAATGCCACCGCGACCGCCCGGCCCGCGCCGCGGGTAGCAGTTGTCACCGGTGCGAGCTCCGGGATAGGACGCAGCACCGCCATCCAGATCGCCCGGCGCGGCACAGGAGTCATCCTCACCTCCCACGGCAACCAGGCAGGCGGGCGGGAGACCGTGTCAATGATCGAGAAGGACGGCGGCACGGCCGTCGCGCTGCCCCTGGACGTCGGTTGCTCGGCGGACTTCCCGGCCTTCCGGGACTCCGTCGCCGCGGCCCTGCGCGAGACCTGGCAGCGGGAGAGCTTCGACTTCCTGGTCAACAACGCCGGGTTCGGCCAGATGGCGATGTTCGAGGACACCACCGAGCAGATGTTCGACGAGCTCGTGCGGGTGCTGTTGAAGGGCCCCTATTTTCTGACCCAGACCCTGCTTCCGTTGCTGGCTGACGGCGGCGCCGTCATCAACACGACGAGCAACGCGGCCCGATTCTCCGGACTGGAAGCCGGCTATTCGGCCTACGGAAAGATGAAAGGGGGCCTGGTCGTCCTGACCCGCTACCTCGCCAAGGAGCTCAGTGCGCGCGGGATCCGGGTCAACTCGGTCTCGCCGGGCGCCACCCGTACCCGTATCGCCGACGACGCGTTCGCGCGCCACCCCGAGGTGATCCCCCCGATCGCGGCCAGAACGGCCCTCGGGCGCCTCGGTGAACCCGAAGACATCGGCCTGGCGATCGCCGCCCTGCTCGGAGAGGAAGGCCGCTGGATCACGGCCCAGGACATCGAGGTCTCCGGAGGCTACAACCTGTGAAAGCCTGGTCGCGATCCTGGTAGTCGCCGGCTGGTGACGTCCTCCGGTGCCGCGGCACCGCCGTCGAGGCAGGCCGGATCAGGCCGTACCGCGCCGTAGGGTGAGGAATCGTGAAGGTGGAAGTGTGGTCCGACATCGTCTGCCCGTGGTGCTACATCGGCAAGCGGCGGTTGGAGAAGGCGCTCAGCCAGTACGAGCACGCCGGTGACGTGGAGGTCATCTGGCGCAGCTTCCAGCTGGATCCGGCGCAGCCACGCGGGGAGAACATCCCCACCTCCGAGATGCTCGCCCGCAAGTACGGCGTCAGCGCGCCGGAGGTCAGGGCCATGAACGACCGGGTCAGCGCACTGGCGGCCGAGGAGGGCCTGACCTACCACCTCGACCGGGCCGTCACCGCCAACACCTTCGACGCGCACCGCCTGCTGCACTTCGCCGCCACCCACGGCCTCGCCGCGGCGATGCAGGAACGCCTGATGCGCGCCACCCTGACGGACGGCGCGGCCGTCGACGACCCGGGCACGCTCGTCCGGCTCGCGACCGAGACGGGCCTGCCGGCCGACGGAACCCGCGAGGTCCTCGACAGCGACGCGTACGCTGACGGCGTCCGCGACGACATCCGCCAGGCCCGCGCGCTCGGCATCAGCGGTGTGCCGTTCTACGCCGTCGACCGCACCTATGGAATCTCCGGCGCCCAGCCGGTCGAGACCATCCTCGAAACCCTGCGCGCGGCGTCGTCCCCGGTCGGGTCCTGACCGGACGCGGCAGGCTCGCTACGTGAGTGTGACCGTGCACGTCCCGACGGCGACGTTGAGCCATCCAACCCGGTAGGACTCGCCGTCGACGACGTCGATCGTGCCGGTTCCGGAAGCCTGGCAGAAGCCGGCGGTCGGGCAGGAGATCGTGCCCTGGACGGAGTATTCCTGTTCTCCCGTCCGGACGTTCTCCACGACATAGCTGCGGCCAGACGGGAAGACGGTCTGCCCGCCGACCCGCACAGCCAACTGCAGGCCGCAGCCGAAGACGTCGCCTTCATAGACGAGGCGTATCGAAGCCCGTTGCCGCGTCGACGGGGCGGATGATTCCGCGGGCGCAGGTGCCGTCGTCCTCGCTGGTCTGGTCGTCGGTGGCGTGGTCGGTGGTGGGGAGGTCGGTGAATCGGTCGCCGGTGTCGTCGTGACCGTGGACTGGCTGGCGACCGGCGAGACAGTAATGGGACTGCGGCGACCCCCGCCGAAAGCTCCCGCCGCGCCCAGGCCCCCGATCAGCGTTCCAATGGCGGTGACGACCGCGGCAGCGATGATCAGAACGCTGCCCGGGTTGCCGGAGCCTTCTGCCATGATCTCCCTCGAGACCTGAAGGGAGACTGGAGAGGTCGGAAAGATGTTCGGCGGCTCCGTCCCCCCGACGGATTCTTCCTTTATTTAATCATCAGGGCCGGGACGACCAAAGGGAACCCGGCGGGCCACGGCACGCCGCGGGAGAACGTCCGTGGCAAGCTCGCGGAGCTTCCGACGGGCGCATCCGGTGAGGACCGTTGAACGCCCTTCACCCGTCCCGGAAGCTCGAGAACGGGAGCCCGAGGAGCCCGAGGAGCCCGAAGAGGCCGAGTTGCCGAGGCGCTCCGACCGTTCGGCGAACGCTGTCTCTCCGGCGACACCGCCAACGGCGTGATCCGGCCTGAAACGGCATCCAGGTGGCCGGCACACGAAGCCGGGATGAACCCGGGGTGGAGTTTCGCCTCCCTGCAGTCGGGTTGACGATCGGCGGAGGTTTTGCGAAGCCTCTCCCGGCATCATCGGATTCGTCCTTGTGGTGGCACGGGAGGCGAGGCTGGAATCCCGTGCGAGCGTGCGTGGCACGGCTGGGGGAGACGACATGAACGGGGCGCGCCGGGCCGTGGGTCTGGTGCTCGCGGCGGTGCTGTTGGTGGGAGTGGTGGCTGCGGTCGTCGTCTCCCGCCGGGGGTCGGGACCGGGGGAGGGCAGCGGCGATCTGACCGTGCTCCGGGGGATCGCCGGATCCGAGAAGAAGCCCTTCTTCGACGACCCTGCTGTCGTGAAGGCGCTCGCCGACGCCGGCTACCGCGTCGAGGTCGACTACGCGGGTTCCCGCGACATCGTGGACCGGGTGAACAAGGATCCCAAGGCCTACGACTTCGCCTTCCCGTCCGGGGCCCCGCAGGGCAACCGGATCGCCGAGGACACGCGCGGCCGCAGCTACGTGCCGTTCTTCAGCCCGATGGCGATCGGGACCTTCCAGAAGCTCGCCGATCTGCTGGTCGCCAACAATCTCGCGAAGAAAATCGGCGACAGCTATTACCAGCTCGACATGGCCAGGTATCTGGACCTGGTGGAACAGAGCCGCCGGTGGTCGCAGCTGGACGGGAACACGGTGTTCCCGACCGACAAGTCGGTGCTCATCACGTCCACCGACCTGCGCACTTCGAACTCCGCCGCCATGTACCTCGCGCTCCTGTCGTACGTGGCGAACAAGAACGACATCGTCGCCGATTCGGCCACCGCCGATGCGATCGCCGGGCAGTTGGCCCCTGCCTTCACCAAGCAGGGCTACACCGAAAGCTCCAGCGAGGGGCCGTTCGAGGACTACCTTCGCGGCGGCATGGGTGCCCGGCCGATGGTGATGATCTACGAGGCGCAGTTCCTGGCGGCGCAGGCGGCGAAGACGACGGCACCCGACATGGTGCTGATGTACCCGTCGCCGACGGCCTACTCGAAGCACACCCTGGTCGGGCTCAGCGCCGGCGGCCAGGCTCTCGGGGACCTCCTGACCGGCAACGCCACCCTCCTGAAACTGGCCGCCCACCACGGCTTCCGTACCGACGACCGGTCCTACGTCAGCGCCTTCGCCCGGGAGAACAGGATCCCGGAGCCGCCGGAACTGGTGGACGTCGTCGACCCGCCGACCTATGAGCTCATGGAGAAAATGATCACTGACATCGCCGGGCCGGCGAGGAGCTGAGGCCGATGAGCATCCGTGTCCGGCTGGGGGCCCTCGTGCTGGCCCTGACGGCCGCCGCCACGCTGCCCGCCTGCTCCGGCGGGGAGCCGCCGCTGGCCGACGGGGCCGGCCCGAAGACCACGCTGACCGTCCTGGCCGGGTCCGAGCTGAAGGACATCGAGCCGCTGCTCGCCGACCTGCGTCACGACACCGGCGTCAGGCTGGACGTCACCTACACCGGGACGCTGGACGGAGCCGACCGGATCTCCCGGCGCCAGGCCGGTACGGACCTGGCCTGGTTCTCCTCGGACCGCTATCTGCGGCTGCTGCCGGGCGGCGCGGACGCGGCCGTCACCAGCACCTCGATCATGCGCTCGCCGGTGGTCCTCGGTGTCCGCCAGTCGGTGGCCCGCAGGCTCGGCTGGTCCGGCAACCCGAACGTGACCTGGAAGGACGTCGCGGCCGCGGCCCGGGCCGGGAACCTGCGCTACGGCATGACCAACCCGGCGTCGTCCAACTCCGGGTTCTCGGCCCTGGTCGGGGTGGCGGCGGCCCTGGCCGGTACCGCCGACGCCCTGACCTCGGCCGACATCAGGCCGGCGGAGCTGACCGACTTCTTCTCCGGGCAGAAGCTGACCGCGGGCAGCTCCGGCTATCTGAACGACGCCTACGTGGACAGGCAGGACAGCCTGGACGCGATGATCAACTACGAGTCGGTGCTGCTGTCCCTGAACGCCTCGAACCGGCTGCGGGAACCGTTGGAGCTGATCTTCCCGAAGGACGGGATCATCACCGCCGACTACCCGCTGCTGCTGCTCGACCCGGACAGGCGGGACGCCTACCAGCGGGTCGTCGACTGGCTGCGCAGCCCGGCCACGCAGCAGCGGCTGCAGGAGCAGACCAGCCGCCGGCCGGCGACCCCCACGGTGCCGCTGGACACCCGGTTCACCGCCGGGGACACCCACGTCGAGCTGCCCTTCCCGGGCACGGCGGCCGTCGCCGACGAGCTGATCCTGGCCTACCTCAACCACTTCCGCGCCCCCACCCACGCGATCTTCGTGCTGGACCTGTCCGGCTCGATGAAGGGTGACCGCATCTCCGACCTGCGGTCGGCCCTGATCGGACTGACCGGCGCGGACTCCTCGCTGGCCGCGCGATTCACCAGCTTCCGGGCCCGGGAGAAGATCACCCTCGTGCCGTTCGACAGCGGCGTCAACCAGATCAGGGACTTCGCCGTCACCGATCCCTCGCCGGACTCGCCTGAGCTGAAGGAGCTCCGCCGGGCAGTCGACGGGTTCAACGCCGGCGGCGACACCGCGATCTACTCGGCCCTGGGCGCCGCCTACGACCGGGCCGCCGCCGACCTGGCCCGAGACGGGTCGTACTACACCTCCGTGGTGCTGCTGACCGACGGCGAGAACACGGCCGGTGCCTCGGCGGACGACTTCCTGGCGCACTACCGTTCGCTGTCGCCGGCCGCCCGGGCGGTGCCGACGTTCACCGTGCTGTTCGGCGACGCCGACCCGGACGCACTGCGGCAGATCGCCGACGTGACCGGGGGAACGGTCTTCGACGCCGGATCGACGTCGCTGCCGGACGTGTTCAGGGAGATCCGTGGCTACCAGTAGGCGACGCGGCCGCGCCGCCGGGCCCAGCCGCTCGTTCTCCGAACGGGCCCTGGACTACGCCGGCTCGGCCAAGAACCTCGCCGGCTGCGTGGCTGCGGCGGGCGGGCTCGGCCTGTTCTTCGTCGGCGTCGTCGGAGTCCCCGAGTGGCCGTTCGTGGTGGGCGCCCTGTACGCGATCGGAGCGCTGGTCGCACCCCCACCCAGGCGCCCGACGGGCGCCCTGCCGCCGCCGCGCGACCCGCAGACGCTCCGGGCCGACCTGACCGCCCACGACCGGCGCTTTCTCGGCCAGCTGCCGCCGGACGTCGACGCGGCCTACCGAAAGGTCACCCAGGACCTGCGGGATCTGCTCGACCGCCCGGCGCTGCTGCAGACCGGGTCCCCGGACACGTTCGTGGTCGAGCGGATGGTGGTCGACTACCTGCCGACCTCGGTCGAGGCCTACCTGGAGCTGCCCCGGGCGTTCGCCGACAGCCATCTGGTCGACGGCCGGCTCACCGCCAGGGAACTGCTGCTCGAGCAGCTCACGCTGCTGGCCACCGCCGCCGAGGACGTCACGACGTCGGCCGCCCGGGACGCGTCCCAGCGGCTGGCCGTCCAGAGCCGGTTCCTGGCGGAACGCTTCGGCCCGACCTCGGGCGACCTGAACCTCGGCGACAGCTGACCGGCGGAGCGGGTCAGGTCGGGTCAGGTCGGGTCAGGTCAGCTCGGGGACGGTCCGACGCGGGTGAACGCGCTGCGGTAGGCGCTGGGGGTGAGCCCGTTGCGGCGCAGGAGGTGCAGGCGCAGCGACTCGGGGGTTCCCAGACCGCTTTGCCGGGCGACGGCGGCGATCGGCAGATCCGTCGCCTCGAGGAGTTCACGAGCCCGGTCGATCCGCTGGTGCAGCAACCACTGCAACGGACTCAGACCGGTCTCCTCCCGGAACCGGCGGGTGAGCGTACGGGTACTGGTGTGGGCGTGGGCGGCGAGGCGGCTGAGGGTGAGTGGCTCGGCGAGGCGTTCCGATGCCCAGGCACGGGTCTCGGCCAGTGAGGTGCCGTTCTCCGGCGGCAGTGGCGTTTCGATGAACTGGGCCTGGCCGCCGGGACGGATCGGCGCGACGACCGCGGCTCGGGCGACGGCGTTGGCGACCGCCGCCCCGTAGTCCCGCCGGATCAGGTGAATGCACAGGTCGAGGCCGGCGGCCAGACCGGCGGAGGTCAGGATCGCCCCGTCGTCGACGTACAGGACGTCGGGCCGCAGGTCCACGGCTGGGAAGCGGCGGCGCATCTCGTCGGAGTACTGCCAGTACGTGGTGGCCGGGCGACCGTCGAGCAGCCCGGCCTGGGCCAGCACGAAGGCACCCGTGCAGATCGAGGCGAGTCGACGGCCGTCGCCCGCGGCCCGCCGTAGCGCGTCCAGGACCCGCTCGCCCGCGTGCGCGCGGGCTCCGGTGCCCGTGACGATCACGGTGTCGGCGCTGTCGATCACGTCGAGGCCGTGCTCCACCACGACACTGGGCCCGGTGTACGCCGGCACGATCCCGGGCTCGGCCGTGCAGATCACGACCTCGTAGCCCGGCTGGCCGTCGACCACCGCGGCCGGGAACACCGCCGCCGGGATGGAGAGATCCAGAGTGGTGACCGGTGGGACGGCGACGACGACGATCCGAAGCATGGCCTGATCCTTGGGCTACGTGGCATTCAGGCCACTACCGTACGTTTCCGGTGGGCAGCAAGGTGAGACGGCACCCGCGAACCCGCGCGGGCCCGCCGAGTGGAAGACCGAACATGATGCCGCTGCATGTGATCACCGGTGCCGGTGGCACCGGAGCCCCCACCGCCGAACTGCTGGCCCGGCGGGGCGAACGCGTCCGCCTGGTCAGCCGGCGCGGGGGCGGGCCCGAGCACCCACTGATCGAGCGGATCGCCGCCGACGCGACCGACGCCGACGCGCTGAGCCGCCTCGCCGAGGGCGCGACGACACTGATCAACACCGCGGTGCCACCGTACGACCGGTGGCCGGAGGAGTTCCCACCGCTGGCGACGGCGCTGCTGGACGTGGCTGAACGCACCGGCGCCGGTTACGTCATGATGGGCAACACCTACGGCTACGGCATCGTCAGCGGTCGCTTCACCGAAGACCTGCCGATGGCGCCGGTATCGGTCAAGGGCCAGGTACGGGCCCGGATGTGGACCGAGGCGCTCGAAGCGCATCGCGCGGGTCGAGCCCGCGTGACCGAGGTCCGGGCCAGTGCGTTCCTCGGCGCGGGGGCCGGTTCGCTCTACAACTTCCTGGTGGCGCCCCTTGTCCTGCGCGGCGAGCCGGCAGGCTTCCCCGGCGACCTGGATACCCCGAAAACCTGGTCCTACGTCGGGGACGCCGCACGAACCCTGGCCGCCGTGGCCCTCGCCGGTGACGACCGCCCGTGGGGACGGGCCTGGCACGTGCCCTCCACCGCGGCCCTGTCCATACGGGAGCTGAGCACGCGGCTCACGACCGCCGCCGGGGCACCCGCACCCGCACTGACGGCGATCTCCACCGATCAGCTCGCCGCGCTGTCCGCCGCGGATCCGATCATGCAGGAGGTGATCGAGATGATGTACTCCCTGGATCGGCCCGATCTGCTCGACTCCACGCTCACCGAGCGGACGTTCGGCCTCGCCCCGACCCCCCTCGAGACCGTCCTGGCCGAAACCGTCACTGCCTACGGCACCAGTACCTGAGTGATCCTCTGCTGGACGCCTGTCGTGGTTGACGGCCACGACAGGCCTCAGGCACACCGCGTCCCTCGCGGGACGCCCCCCACGGTCACTCCTTGACCTCAAGTGAACTTGATGTCGTCGACTTCAGGTCATGACACCATCCATTGCCCCGCCCGAGTCGCCCACCTCCGATGCACAGGAACTCGTGGCACGTGTCGCCGAGCTCGAACGCGCACAGCGAGCCGAGGACGTCGAGGCCATGCTCGCTCTCTTCGACGAGAACGCGGTCTGGGTGACCGGTGGCGGCGTCCGCCTGATCGGGTACGACGCCATTGCCGCCTTCACCCGCCAGGTTCTCCCCGGCGCGTTCGCGGGTGACCTGTCGGTGCGTTACGACGTCGAGCACATCAGTTTCATCACGCCAGATGTCGTGCTTACCGGTGTCAACCAGGAATACCTCACGGCCGGCGGTCGGCCGCTGTCGCCACCGCAGGTGGGACGCCCGAGCTATGTCTGGCACCGCCATGACGGCCAATGGCTTATCACCGTCGGCCAGAACACCGCGGTGCCCGCGAACACCACCGATGCCACCGATGCGGAGGATGCCAGGTCTCCCGCCGAGATGGAATCCCCGAATGCCGATCAGGACGAGGCCGCTGTCCGGAGCATCATGGCTGACATCGAGCATGGTTTCAACGCCAACGATCCCGAGCTGATGATGCGCCATATCGCGTCCGACGCGCTCGTCGCGAACGCCCTCGGCACCGTTATGCGAGGGCATGACGAGATCGATTCGGCAACCCGTGCGGGCCTCGCCCGCGGCGGTGCGCTCCACGCGGCGACCGCGCACTACAGACTCACCGACATCACCCTCCTGTCGCCAGACATCGCGGTGGCTCACAAGAATGCCTGGGCGACGTCCTCCGCGGCCGACGCCGGAGAGCCACCGGAGATGAACGCGTTGTATGTGCTTGAGCGACGAGGCGGGCGGTGGTGGATCATCCGCCGCCAGAACACCCTGGTGCAGCCCGCCGTGGTGACCTGACCGTTTCCGGCAGGCGCGTAGCAAACGCGACCCTCGGTTCATCGCCCCTCTCACGGGTCGAGCGGAACCCGCGAGAGGGGCGCAGTTCAGCGGACCAGGCAGGCCGCGATCCGCGAGCTCGGTATGACGGTGCCAGAGGCCACGATCTTCCTCAACCCGCGCGGCGGGCGCCCCGTGAACAATGTGCCCAGGCCCGGCCCGGTCAGATTCAGCTGGGCTGCCCGGGCCCTGCGTCGACGGGTGGGATTCCCAGCTCAGCCCGGGCCGAGTCGAGGAAATCGCGCTCCGCCTGCCGGCAGGCCGCGATCAGGTTGTCGGGAACCTGCCCGGGCTCGTGGCCGGGACGCGCCTTCGCGACCTGGCGGATGGCGTCGACGACCTCCGCGGACCGGTCGACGGTCTCCCGGTGGCGGGCAACCAGCCTGATCTCGATCTGCAGCTTGAGCGTCTCCACCTGCGCCGGGCCGCCGTCCGCATGCCGCCCGCGGGCGACGTTGCCGCCCTCCCGGACAACCACCTGATCGCTTTGCACGACCGCGCGCCACTCGCGAGCCGAGGAGATGAACCTGGCATAGACCGACTGGCGGGTGTCCCTTTCGCGGCCGGCTTCCTCCCGCCGCCAGGTGACGGTCTGCGCCCGGCCGGCGATGATCCCGCCGGTGGCCACCCCGACGAGAGTTCCCAGCGAGGCGATCAGCGGTTCGACAATCCCGCCCAACACCCCTCCCAACGAGGATGGTCAGTGCCGGAATTACATCACGGTTGTCGCGTTCATGCCGCCTCGTGGGACGGGCCCGATCGTCGTGAGGCCTGGGTCGCCGGGATCGGGGACCCTGACGGATTCCCGCCCACGCGGCCCGCAGACGGCGGTGTTCAGACGCGACGCCGGCTGCGGCCGGAGGGCCCGGGGCTGCGCTCATCCAGCGGCGTTCGTGTTGGTCCCGGCCGCCGTCGGCGATATCGGCGACCAGTGCACGAGATCAGGGTTGCCTGCCGGCGGGATCTCGGGCGGGCCCTGTCGGATTCCGGTCCGTGTCGTTGTCTTCGGCCGCGAGATCTGGAAACCTCGAATTCAGCCGTAACAGAGGGAAGGCTTGCCATGGGGCTCGTACTGATCGGTTTCCTGTTGCTCTTCGTCTTCGTGGCTCTCGTCCTGCGTGGACGGGCGGTCCGGCGGCTGCGAGCCACCCCGCAGGACATGCTGAGGGCAGGAGTCGATTCCACTTCGGTTGATTCGCATCAGGCCGCACGGAACGCATCGGGCCAAACTGCGTGGATGATGGGTCCGTTCTAGTCGCAACGACATCTGACGGCTTGTCTGCGCGATGTTCCTCTACCTGAGGAAGCCGCGCATCCGGTGCGCCATTGCCAAAGAGCGGCCGAAACGGGATCGCCTGGTTCAGTGATCGTGCACAGATCGTCCAGTACTCCCTGGTGTACTCGCAGCGGCTGCTGGCGGCCACATACCGTGTGGCCCACGGGGGACTGAGCGAAACGAGACAGTCTGTTGGCTCCGAAGGACGCAACGCCGCCGCGGGACGACTTCCCGGTTCGGGTTCATGACCTGCTGCGGGAACGCGCGGTGTGGGTGCTGCCGCTGATCCTGGCCTCGGTCGTCGTCTCGGCGATGACCGCGCTGTACCTCGCGTCGGCGGTCGACCCCCTCGGCCATGTGCGTGGCCTGCCGGTCGAGGTGGTCAACAACGACCGCGGCGCCACGCTGGGAGCAGAGCACCTCGACATCGGTGCGCGTATCGAGGCCGGTCTGCGGACGAGCCCGGAGGTGTCCCGCCGGCTACGGCTGGAATCCGTCACCCTGCCGGAGGCAGAACGGGCCATGAGCCGCGGGCGGGCCTACGCGACCGTGGTGATCCCGCCCGGCTTCACCGCCTCGCTCCTGGCCCAGGCCGGCCTGCCGGCAGCTGGGGCGTCGGGGGGCGCGGCTGCCCAGGCAGGAGACCGATCGGTCCAACTGCTGACCAACCCGCGGGCCAGCACGCTCGGAGTGAGCCTGGCCAGCGGTGTCCTGCAGCCCGCCCTCGCCGCCGCCTCCCGGACGATCAGTGCTCAGCTCACCGCGGCGGCCGACACGACGGCCGGGGCCTCGACCGGCGCCGGAAGCGCGACGACCGGCGGTGCGGCGACTGAGGGCGCGGGCGCTGGCGGCGCGGCGACGCAGGCGTTCCTGGCGAACCCGGTCACGGTCACCACCAGCCAGTTCCACCCTCCGCCCGCGAACAGCGCGCTCGGCCTGAGTGCCTTCTACCTGGCCCTGCTGACCCTCATGTGTGGATTCCTCGTCGGGACCCTCCTGCATTCCACGGTGGACGCAGCCCTCGGCTACGGCACCTCCGAGGTCGGCCCCCGCTGGACCCAGCTCCAGCCGAAGGCGATCAGCCGCTGGCGAACCCTGCTGATCAAATGGGTGATGGCGGCGGCGTTGACCGCGGTCGTCACCGGCCTGATGATCGCGATCGGAGCCGGCGCGGTGGGCATGGACGCCCCGCATCCGCTGCTGTTGTGGGCCTTCTCCTGGCTGTGCGCGGCCAGTGTCGCCGCCGGGACGATCGTGCTCTTCGCGGCGCTCGGCACCCCCGGGCAGCTGGTCGCGCTCCTGCTGTTCGTCTACGCCGGTCTGGCCTCGGCCGGTGGAACCGTGCCCATCGAAGCGCTGCCCGGCTTCTTCCGGCTGCTCAGCGAGGCCGAGCCGCTGCGGCAGATCCTCGCCGGCGACCGGGCCATCCTGTACTTCGACGCCCAGGCCGACACGGGCCTGACCCGCGGAGCCGTGTCCGCCGTGATCGGGCTGCTCTGCTGGCTCGCCCTGGGCGCACTGATCGTCCGCTGGTACGACCGCCGAGCGCTGCACCGGATGAACCCGGAACTCCTCACCTACGTCAACCGCGCCGTCCAGGAATATCGGGCCCAAGACCAGGCCACAGAAGCCCACGGACCGTAAGTACCGTGATCTGCCTCCGGGCCCCGTGCAGCGGATGGTCACCGGTGCGACTGAGACCGCCTCTTCGCTACCGTCACAAAGTTCGGTGGTCAAAGTCGGGGGGTCGGAGATGTGGTGCGACCTCAACGCCAAGGTGATTCGAGCCTTCTATACCGCGACCTCTGAGCCGGTCTCCGAAACCGCGGCCGCGGATTATGTACCCAACCAGGACCACCGATGAGGCCTACGACGTCGTGATGACCACCGCGATCACCGAGACTGGCGCCTCAGGGCAATCTCAGGGATGCGTTCCGTTGCCAGTCGTTGCCGGCCTTCCATACGACGCTGACGTCCACGGTGGAGCAAAGGTGTAGCAGGTCCGGGCGCGGTTTCGAGTCGACAAGAAGGACTAGACGCGGGGATGGATCTATGAAGCGTTGGTAGTCGAGGAGTTGGCCTATGCCCATGCGGATAGCCTCGCGTGTGCTGGTGCCTTTGGCTTCGATGAGCTCGCCGGCCGTCGCGTCATAGAGATCAGTGAACAGGGGTCGCATCTCGTTAGGCGGCACGATCTGCTTTCTGCACACCTCGTGACCGAGTGACCGAAGATGCTCGGCGTAGGACTGGACAAGCGCGGCCTCCCGACGGAAAGCGGTGGTCGGCTCCTCTGGGCCAATCATTCCGTACTGCTCGGTATTCGACGCCTCTACCGGTATAGAGGTGACACGGCCGGCCGCAGTGGGGGTCGCAGGAAGGGGCGCGTCGAACGGCTGGACGGGTCCCTCAGGGCGTAGCCGGAACATGATGACCGTCCGAAGCGGCCCGCCGCCGGTCTCGGGGGCTTCGCTGGTATACCAGGGGCGGTCAGGGTCCACCTCGAACGGTCCCAGATACTCGACACCTTCTTGGACGGCACGGAAGAGGCGAAGGGTGCGGCCCTGCTCTCTGTGGCGCAAGATGGCCAGGTTTCCCTGGGTCATCTGCTGATCTCCGAGCTGTCCTTCCCCGGTGTAGTGGAAGCAGCCATCGTCGCCCCACCCATCGAAGTAGCCATGTGCCCTCCCTCGCTCCGGATTGACGAAGATCAGAACGTTGGGCGTGGTCCGGGACGGACCGATACCGCCTTGTCTGCGACCGCCGTACCGCGCGTGGATGTCGCGCCGCATCGCGACCACCCCCGGCTGGATCTCCCAGAACACGTCAGCGGTCTCGCGCACACCGGTGGCCTGCGCCGCCAAAGCGCTTAAAGCGTAATCGATATCCACTGTGTAACCGTACGGCGCGTGCCCCTTGGTGTGATGCCTGGATGTCGCTACCGACGCACGAACAGACCTCTGTTTTGCAAAGTGGTTTCGGTTCGTCAGTCGACGTCCGCGCCCGTGCACGGTGGGTGTTTGTTCCGATGCTGCCCATGATCGTCTGATCGCTTGGCTGCTCGAACCTAAACCTGCAGGTCAACGGCTCGACGTCGGGTTGGCCGGTCTCTGTCGAACCCGCTTACGCGAACATCGCCTCTCGTGCCACCCGCGAGATTGGCGAGTTCAGCATGATCGCGTCCAGGAGTTGTGGTGTATGGAGAGTGGCTCCGTGTGGAACCAGTCGCCCTTCCGGAGGTCGAACGGTCTACGTTCCCCGGCGGGCTTACGCGACCGCGGTGATCCCGCCCGGCTTCACCGCCTCGCTCCTGGCCCAGGCCGGCCCGCCGGCATCCGGGGGGTCGGAGGAGGCGGCGGTCCAGACAGAAGGGGCCGATCGGTCCAACTGCTGACCCGATGTTTGCACCATGCGCAGGGTTTGATGTTCATCCTTCGGACTTTCAGTCTTCATCAAATTCTCCGTGTCCTCGCCATGTTCGGGTGGGTCGTTATTTCGCGGGCAGTGATCATGTGGTGCTTGGAATGGCGTCGCAGTCGCCGGGCGCGTCTTTGGCTGGGTAAGGGGCGGCGTCGCCGGAGTGCCGTACCGCGCTAATTAGGTCGAACCAGGCCGGAATGTCTCCCGGGAATGCCTGAAAGTGGATAGTCTGCGCGAGCTGTTTCCGGTGGTCGGTGCCTGTCGTGCTCCGGCGATCGCTCGGTTCCGGCGCCCGCCAGGGTGGTCCGGTACGGACTCCAGGCAGGGAGCGCCCAGGAATGGACGGCCGTTCTCAGGTAGGACCTCGGCTGAGGGGAACGCTGACGCGCATCCGCCGGATCGCCGTAGGCATGGTCGTGGCTGTCGCGCTCGGCGCCGGCGCCGTGCATCCGGTCGCGGAGACTGCCCAGCTGGCCGGGCCGAACGAGTCGATGGTGATCGACGGGGTCGGCGCGATCACGCTCGCGGCGGCCCTGGAGGACCTCGCCGCGGGGGTCACGCCCCAGGACATCGTTGTCGAGGTGGAGCTCGGTGACGATGTGGACCGCGCCTTCCTGGAGGATCTCGTCGCCGAGCAGAACTCCCGGCAGGGGTCGCTGAGCGACGTGTTCAAGCAGAATCTGCTCGCGCTTCCGACGGACCTGCCGGGAGGCGCGGCCGATGTCGGCGCCTACCCGGACGTCGACGGCGTCGTCGAGGTGACGGACACCGTCCTGCGCGTGACCATCCCCGCGGCCGAGGTAAGCACCCAGGTGAGCGCGCTGTTTCACACCATCGCGATCGCTCTCGGCACCGGGCTGGGCATGGTGGTGCGTGCCGCCTGCATCGGGGGGACGGCGGTGGCCGGCGCGTTGTGCGCGGCCATTGGCGGCGCGATCGGCGGGTTCGCCGGGCAGTTCCTGGTGCAGGCGATAGACAAGAAGCTCGGCACGCTCGACGCGTGGGCCAAGATCATCGTCTCCACCGTCATCGGCGCCGCGGCCGGCTACGCCTGGGAAACCTGGATCAAGAACTGGGCGAAAGACGACCTGCCCGGCTATTTCGCGGCGATCGGCCGGACCGCGGTCAAGGTCGGCAAGACGCTGGCGGGCTGGTGGACCGGCGGCGCCGGCGTGGCCCTGGAGGACGCGGGCCTCGAGCTCCAGAACCTCGCGCCGATCCTCGAACGCATCGCCCGGGACGCGGCGGGCGCGGCGTCGGTCCTGTCCGGGATACGCCTGATGCCGGTGGGTGACTCGATCACCTACGGCGTCGGGTCGTCGGACGAGAACGGCTATCGGGACGAGCTGTGGGACTCCCTGAGCCAGACGGTGCTGACGCTGGACTTCGTGGGCTCCAACTCGTCGGGGACCATGTCCGACAGGAACCACAACGGGTGGCGGGGCGCGGTGATCGACGAGATCGCGAACGTGGCGGTCCCCGACGCGGCGTCGATGCGGCCGAACGTCGTGACGCTGATGGCGGGCACGAACGACATCCAGAAGGACCTGGATGTCGCGGGCGCGCCGGCCCGGCTGGGCGAGCTGATCGACGGGCTGCGGGCGGCCTCGCCGGGGGTGGCGATCGTGGTGGCGACGCTGGTGCCGGTGAAGGGCGACACGGAGGCGCAGAAGCGGCGCAACGCCTACAACGTGGCGGTGCGGTCGCTGGTGGCGGACCGGCAGGAGGGCGGGCAGAAGCTGGTGCTCGCCGAGATGGGACCCATGACGGACGCCATGATGTACGACCGGCTGCACCCGAACGACGCCGGCTACGACTACATGGCGGTCCAGTTCGACGGCGCCGTCCGGAAGCTGCTGGAGTACGGCTGGGTGAGCGAACCGGCGGCCGTCGACGGCTCGGGCGGAGGCTCCGGCGGCGGCGAGGCCGGTACGTGCGCGGTTCCCGGCGGCGGCTGGGAGGCGCTCGGCCGGATCGCGCAGGGCCCGATCAACCCCGACAGCTCCAGCGCCGGCGTGATCGGCGACGTGCACCTGGCCGACTTCGACGGGAACGGCAGGACCGACTACGCGATCGTCACCGACACCGGCGCCGTCTACCTGTGGACCAGGATCACAGGTGGTTGGGAGAACCGGGGCAAGGTCGCCTCCGGCAACGGGGTTGCCGGTCGCGGGCCGCAGGTCCGCTTCGCCGACCTCGACGGCGACCATGACGCCGACTACCTCGTGCTGCACATCAACGGTTCCGTCGAGGCGTGGCGCAACGACGACGCCTGGATCAACGGCAGCTCCGCCTGGACGTCGAAGGGCGTCGTCGCCTCCGGCACCGGCGCCGCCGCCGACGCGCGGGTCGTGTTCGCCGACCTCGACGGCGACCTGGACGACGACTACCTGGTGGTGAACGCCGACGGGTCGGTCAACGCCTGGCTCAACGGCAACGTGTTCGTCAACGGGAAGAGCGCCTGGGCCGGGCTGGGCCGGATCGCCGCGGGCACCGGGAACCCGGGCTCGAAGGTGCGCCTGGCCGACATCGACGGCGACCTGGACGCCGACTACCTGGTCGTGCACTCCGACGGCTCGACCGAGGCCTGGACCAACGACAACGTGGCGGAGGACCTGGGCGCGGGCTGGGACTCGATCGGGAAGATCGCGGCGGGCACCGGTACGGGCGGCACGGCGGTGCAGTTCGCCGACGCCGACGCCGACCGGGACGTCGACTACTTCATCCTCGGTACGGACGGCACCGTGACCTGGTGGGAGAACGACGAGGTCGCGACGCGTGACGACTGGCAGAACGGCCTCAGGAGCCAGGGCGTGTACGGCAACCACCTGGCCGACGCCGCGTCCAACGCCAGGTCGGTGACCTTCGCCGACCTGGACGGCGACGGGGATGACGACTACCTCCTCGTCGGGCCCAAGGGCGAGGTCGAGGCCTGGCGCAACGACAACGTCGCCTACCGGGGCACCAACGCCTGGATCAAGATCGGTCGGGTCGCCGACGGCGTGTCCCCGGCCGCCGGCGAGCGGGTCGTGTTCGCCGACATCGACGGCGACGGGCGCGACGACTACCTCGTGGTGGACACCGCCAACGGCCGGGTGCGGGGCTGGCGCAACAACAACCCCTTCGCGAACGGCATCACCGCCTGGGCCGGGCTCGGCGTCATCGCCCAGGGACCGTCGGGGGCCGCCGGGAACGAGGTGCAGTTCGCCGACATCGACGGTGACGGTGACGACGACTACCTGCTCGTGGCGGTCGACCACTCCGTGCGCGCCTGGAAGAACAACGGCACGGACGTCGGCGGCGGCTGGGCCGCGAAGGTCGTGATCGCGCAGCCGCAGGGGACCATCGCCGTCACGGAGCGGACCGTGTTCGGGGACATGAACTGCGACGACCGCGCCGACTACGTCCTGCGTGACCCCGGGCAGAACAACCTGCTCCACGGCTGGTTCAACCTCGGCGGTTTCGACAACCTGTGGTCCGCGAAGAAGCTCGTCGCCTACGGCGTCGCGATGAACTTCCCGGTGGAGGTCCGCCTCGCCGACATCTCCGGCGACGGCCTCGACGACTACCTCGTCGTCGATCCGACGAACGGCGCCGTCCGCGCCTGGCTCAACAGGGGCGGCAACCAGGTGGACGCCTGACCGCGGCCCGGCGCAGGCGGAGATCCTCTCCAGAAGGAGACGCCCGGGTTCCAGCGCTCGCAGCAACGCATCGCACCGACCAGCGCCGCACCGACCAGCGCCGCGACGTCCGCCCAGGCGGCCGCGGTCGGGCGACGTGCGGGGATGACAAGCGAGCTTGACTAGATGGAAAGCGAGCTTTACGTTCGGGACATGGTTGACGAGACCCGCCAGGACAACATGACGCGCGACGCCCGCAGGGCGATCATGATCGACGGCATCCCGGTCTCTCTCCTCGGGATGATCGCGCTTGCGCTGGGCAGCTCGCCTGACCAGAGCGCCGCAGACAAGGGCTGGTGGCTTGGTGTGACCGCCGCCTTCACCCTCGCCGTCGTGTGGGTACTGGTGCGGGCCTTCCGTCGGGCCGACGAGTATCAGCGCAAGATCCAGCTCGAGAGCATGGCGATCGCCTTCGCCGCCGTCCTCGTGGGTCTGCAGGTCGCCGTCCTGCTCGACGCCACCGACATCGTCGGGCTGCGCCCACTCAGCGAGGCGATCGTCATCGGTGGCGTGGGGCTCTGGTTCGCCGTCGCGGACGTGCGCACCCGCCTGCATCGGTGAGGAACCGGTTGCGCACTCTGCGGGCCGAGCGCCGCTGGAGCCAGGCGGACCTGGCCGACCGATGCCAGGTGTCGCGGCAGACCATCAACGCGATCGAGACCGAACGCTACGACCCCGGCCTGCCCCTGGCGTTCACCCTCGCGGACATCTTCGAGCTGACCATCGAGGAGATCTTCTTCCCCGACCGCGCCGACCGCGCCGACGGTCCCGACCGCCCTGCCGCGTCCGGCACGCGTCGATGAAGCGCCCGTCGGACGAGGGCCCGCCGCCCGAGGCTGTGCCGGGCGGCACCGTGGCCCGGCGGATGTGGCGGCTGTTCGAGCCGGTGCATGCCGTCACGTACTTCGCGCCGGCCTGCGCCGGGGCCTTCGAACGCGCGGGCCTGCGCGGTTTCTGGCGCGGCTATTTCGCCGGGCGGTCGGCGCCGCTCGGCCCGGTTGGCGCGGGGCCCGTCGTCGGATGTTTCTTCGGGTTCGCGCCGGCGATGGTCTCGCGGGCGCTGCCGGAGGTCTGGACGAGGATCACGCCCGCGGAGGCGCTGGACGCGCGGCTCGCCGGTGCTCGCGAGGCCCTCGGCCAGGTGCTGGGGCAGCCTGGTCCGGGCGAGGCGGCTCATCTCTCCGAGCCGGCCGACCTGACCGAGCTGGCCGGTCTGCTGCGGGCCGCCGCCGAGCACGCCCCGGTCGCGGGCCGCGTCCTCGCCGCCGCGAACGCGGCCCTGAGCTGGCCGTCGGATCCGCTCGGCGTCGTCTGGCATGCCACGACGATCCTGCGTGAGCATCGAGGTGACGGTCATGTGGCTGCTCTGGTGACCGCTGGTCTTGACGGTGTCGAGACCGCCGTCTGGAGGGCCAGCATGGGTGGCGTCGGGAGGGAGGACTTCCAGCGCGTGCGCGGCTGGTCCGACGACGAGTGGACGGCCGCCGCCGGCAGGTTGCGCGCCCGTGGCTGGCTCAGTACCGCAGGCCGGCCGACGGAGGCGTCGCTGTCCGCCTTCAGATCGATCGAGACGACGACGGACCGGGTAGCCGCCTCGGTCTGGGACGAGCTCGGCACCGACGGAGTCGAACGCTGCGCGGCGCTCCTGGCTCCCGTCGCGCGCCGGGCCGCCGCGTTGCTGCGGTGGCCGAACCCGATCGGTGTGCCCGATCCACGCGAACCGATCTCGGGGTAGCCGACGCCGGCCGTGGCGGCGACCGGTTTCGGCCTCGCCCCCCGATGCGTAACCAGCACGGCAGGCTGACCGTCAGACGGGCCCGATCGTCGCGGGGGCAGGGCGGTCGGGGTGGAACGATATCCATCGGCACCGGCGGCGGCCCCACCGGCGGCGGCCCCAGCAGCGGGGGCACCAGCAGCGGTGGTGATGGCCCGGTCATCCCGGCGTGCTCGTCGCGGCAGAACCTGGAGGATGCGCGATGCGTGAGGGCTCGGACGAGACCAACTGGGCCGGGAACATCGTCTACCGGGCAGAACGGTGGGCCGCGCCGACGTCCGTCGAGGAGCTGTGCGAGATCGTGGCCGCCTGTGATCAGGCCCGGCCTGTCGGCACACGTCACTCGTTCAACACGATCGCGGACACGGCGGGGACGCTCATCTCGACCACCCGGCTGCCTGCCCTGTTCCGGCTCGATGCCGACGCGCGTGAGGTCACCGTGAGTGCCGGGACCCGCTACGGCGATCTCGCCCGCGAGCTGGACGCGCGGGGCTGGGCGCTGCGGAACCTCGGCTCGCTGCCCCACATCTGTGTCGCCGGTGCGTGTGCGACGGCGACGCATGGCTCCGGTGACCGTAACGGGAATCTGGCGACTTCCGTCGTCGCGCTTGATCTGGTCACCGCGTTGGGTGACGTCGTCACGGTTCGCCGGGATGTGGACCGCGACTTCGCCGGTCATGTCGTCGCACTCGGTGCGCTGGGGGTGGTCGTGGCGGTGACGCTCGCGATCGTGCCGACGTTCCGTGTTCGTCAGAACGTCTACCAGGGCCTGGCGCGCGCCGCGTTGCTGGACCATCTCGACGAGATCTTCGCCGTGGCCTACAGCGTCAGCGTCTTCACGACCTGGTGCTCCGACTCATCCCTGCTGTGGGTGAAGCAGCGGGTCGATGCGGTCGACGAGGCCGCTCCGGCGCCGGGGGAGATGTTCGGGGCCGGAGCACTGCTCCATCCGGTCCACCCGATATGCGGCCTCGACCCGATCCACACCACGCGACAGCTTGGCGTTGCCGGCCCTTGGCATGAACGACTGCCGCATTTCCGGGCGGGCTTCACCCCCAGCGCCGGAAACGAGCTGCAGTCGGAGTACTTCGTCTCCCGCGACCGCGCCGCCGCGGCGGTTGAGGCGATCCACCAGATCGGCGAGCAGATCCGGCCAGCCCTGCACGTCAGCGAACTGCGCTCGATCGCCTCCGACGATCTGTGGCTCAGCCCCACCCACGGCCGCGCGGCGATCAGCCTGCATTTCACCTGGCGGCCGGCCGAAGCCGCCGTCACCCGCGCGGTCGCCGCGGTGGAACGCCAACTGGCCCCCTTCGAGCCGCGCCCGCACTGGGGAAAGATCTTCACTCTGCCCGCGGAGACGATCCGCGCCGCCTACCCACGAGTCGCTGATTTCACCGCGCTGGCCGAACGCCACGACCCGACCGGTGTCTTCCGGAACACCTTCCTGGCGAACACGCTGGGCCTGACCTGACCAGGCCCTCGACGGGATGATGCGGGCATGGTGACCACGCCTGCGGGAGCGTCGACCGGGGGAGCCGAGCCGGTGGTCGGCGCCGCGGTCGCCGAGGTGGTCCGGCTGGCCAGCGAGCTGATCGCGATCGACACCACGAACACCGGCGACGCGGAACGGAGAGGCTCCGAGCAGCCTGCCGCGGAGTATGTGGCGGCGCGGCTGGCGGAGGCCGGGTACGAGCCGGCCTACGTGGAGTCGGGCGGCCGGGGGCGTGGCAACGTCGTCGTCAGGCTGCCCGGTGCCGACCCGGCGCGCGGCGCGCTGTTGGTGCACGGCCATCTGGACGTCGTTCCGGCGGACGCGAGCGAGTGGTCCGTGCACCCGTTCTCCGGCGAGGTGCGGGACGGCTACGTCTGGGGGCGCGGCGCGGTCGACATGAAGGGCATGCTGGCGATGATGCTGGCCGTCGCCCGCGCCCTGCGGCGTGGTGGCGCCCGCCCGCCGCGCGACCTGATCTTCGCGTTCGTCGCCGACGAGGAAGCCGGCGGGTTTCAGGGCGCCCGGTGGCTGGTGGAGCACCGCCCGGAGCTGTTCGAGGGCGCCACCGAAGCGATTGGCGAAGTCGGCGGGTTCTCGGTCACGCTCGGCGCCCAGCGGGACGGCACACCCGGCGGACCTCGGGTGTATCTGGTGCAGACCGCGGAGAAGGGCTCGGTGTGGCTGCGGCTACGAGCACGTGGAACGGCTGGCCACGGCTCGTTGCTGAACGAGGACAACGCGGTCGTCAAGCTCGCCGCCGCGGTCAGCCGGCTCGGCGGGCACCGGTTTCCGCTCGTCCTCACCGGACCGGTGCGCGAACTGCTCCAGGGCCTGGCGGAGCTGACCGGGCATCCGTTCGACGAGCGTGACCCGCAGGCCACGGTCGCCCGGCTGGGTGGCCTGTCGCGCCTGGTGGGAGCTGCGCTGCGGGATACGGCCAACGTCACGATGTTCGAGGCCGGCTACAAGTCGAACGTCGTGCCGTCAGTGGCGCGGGCCACCGTCGACGGCCGCGTGCTGCCCGGTCGGGAGGCCGCGTTCCGGGCGGAGGTCGAGGCTGTTCTCGGGCCGGAGATCGAATGCGAATGGGCGAGCCTGCCCGCGGTTGAGACCAGGTTCGGTGGCGCGCTGGTGGACGCGATGGCCGCGTCGCTGGTCGGCGAGGATCCGGGTGCGCGGATCCTGCCCTACCTGCTTCCGGCCGCGACCGACGCGAAGTCGTTCCAGCGTCTCGGTATTCGCACGTTCGGGTTCGCGCCGCTGCGGCTGCCCCCCGACCTCGATTTCACCGCCCTGTTCCATGGCGTCGACGAACGGGTTCCGGTCGACGCGCTCGAGTTCGGCACCCGCGTCCTGTACCGCTTCCTCTTGTCATGCTGACGGTTCACGATCCTGCCGCCGCGGGCGACCTCGCCGACCCTGTCGGCGCCCGGGCGCGCCGCAGACGGTGACCCGGGCGACCAGGAGTTTGCGGCCTACGGTGTTGGCTCAGGGTCGAAAGGCGCTACACGTTCTCGCGGTTCAGCAGGTGGCGGCCGGTGACGAACGGCAGGTCGCCGTGGTTGACGATGCCCGGGGCCGCGGCGACGACATGGGGAATCGCGTTGATCGCGGGCATCGCGGTCGGCCCGGCCGAGGCGAAGTGGGCGCTGCCGATCGGCGCGAGCCGTACCTGGACACCGGGGTCGCCCTCGATCTCCAGGACGTAGCCGTCCTCGACCGGCCAGTTCGGCGTCATCTGGTCGCCAACCTTCCAGACGAAGCGACACTCGATCACCGACCGGCCACCGGAAATGCCGGCGATGACACCCTTGAAGCCCGAGATCTGGCCCTTCTCCAGCTTCATGAATCCGAAGTCGACGTCGTCGGTCGCGGCGGCGAACTCGGCGGTGAACCGGACCTCGTCGAGCTCGATCGCGAGGGCCTGCGCGAGGACGCGGATCTGCTCCTTGAAGGACCCGCAGTTGACCTCGATCATGCCGGGGGCGGCCGGGTCGTCGGGGTCCAGCCCGATGCTCATCGCGCGGAACATCCGCTCATTGGCATAGCCGCTCATGTCGAGTGACTCCAGCATCGAGATCCGGTCGATCCGGGTGCACATCGCGCTCGCCGCCAGCACGGTCATTCCCATGTGCCCGGGGTAGACGCCAGTCGTGTAAAGCGAGGACCGGCCGCGTTCGCAGGCCGCCGCGAGCCGGTCGCGGACGTCCTCGCCGTAACCGGCGCCGGCGAGCATGTACATCGTGGACACGATGTTCACCCCGGCTGACAGGATCCGGTCGAGCTGGTCGAAATCCGGCCGGTAGGCCATGTAGGCGACGCAGTCCGGCTTCAGCGCCAGCAGCGCCTCGACGTCGTCGGTCGCCGTGACGCCGATCGGCGCGATCCCGGCCAGCTCGCCGACGTCCCTGCCGACCTTCTCCGGCGAGTAGGCGTAGCAGCCGACCAGCTCCAACGCCGGATGCCCGACCAGCCCGCGGACAGCGGCGGTCCCCGTCTTTCCTGTCGTCCACTGAACGACACGCAGCTTGCTCATCGAAATCACCGTCTCCTCGAGGTCTTCGTCTTCGTCTCCGTCTCCGCGGGTCCGGGCCTACCGGGCCTGCCGCTCGGGCGGGCGGGTCGAGGTCTCCATGAGCGCCCGCCAGGTCAGGGTGACCTCGCCGCGCGGCATGGCCAGCGACCGGGTGGTGATCCACTCGTCGAGGGGCTTGGCCCAGGTCACCGGCCCGTTCGGCAGCCCGTCGTACAGCGACGTGGCCACCGTCTCCGGCTCGGCCGGGTTGAACAGGCCGTTGCGCATCCGGTCGAGCAGATCCTCCGAGTCGGCCCGGTTGCACAGCTCCGGGTCGAGGGTGTCCTTGAAGGCGTTGAAGTTCGGCGACGCGGTCGCACCGACGAGCATCGCGGTGACATCCACACCGTGGTCGCCGAGCTCGCCCCACAGCGACTCGGCGAGGATCCACTCGAAGGCCTTGCCCGCGTTGTAGGTGGCGCTGGTGACGGCGCCCTGCGTGCCGCCGGTGGAGCTGACCAGGGAGATCCCACCCCGGCCGCGCGCCACCATCTTCGGCGCGAACAGGTTGAGCAGGATGAGCGGCGTCGCGCAGTTCGCCTGCACCGACCGCAGCTGCAGCTCGAGCGGATGGGTGAGGAACAGCCCGATCGGCGCCACCGCCGCGTTGTACACGAACAGTCCGATCTCCAGATCGTCCGTCGCCGCGGCCACGATCTCGCCGATCTTCGGATCGGTCAGGTCCGCGGCTAACTCGCGCACCTGCACGCCGTGCGTCGCCCGCACCTCCGCGGCGGTCGCGGCAAGCGTCTCGGCACCGCGGGCGTTCATCACGACGTTCAGCCCACGGGCCGCCGCCTCCAGGGAAAGCGCCCGGCCGATGCCCATCGACGCGCCGGCGATGAAGGCCCACGGCCCGTACCTGTGCTTGAACATGCTTCTCCCACCATTCGGTCGGCGCCGACGAGCGGCACGCTGATGCCTTGCAGGCTGATGCCTTGCAGGCTGATGCCCTGCAGGCTGGTGCGGTCCACGCTGGTGCGCTGCAGGCTGGAATGCTGATGCGCTGGCTGGAATGAGAACGCGGCGGGGTCAGGACCGCACGACGGTGGCCGGCTCGGGCCGGACGAGACCCACCGGGCGCACAAGCGGCAGGTCCAGATGGGTGTGGATCCCGGGCGGGGCGGCGCAGACGGCCGGGATCGCGTTGACGGCGTTCATCGCCGTCCACACCCGGCCCCAGTAACCCTCGTCCCCGGTCGGGTGCCTGCGGGACGGTTCGAGGGTGAGGGTTGTCGACGGCTCGCCCTCGATGCTCACCGAGTATTTGACGGTGCCGTAGCCCCAGTTCGGCTCCAGGTCGTCGGACATCTTCCAGAAGCTGCGGAACACGATGACGGGCCGGCCGCCGGCCAGGGCGATCCACTCGTGGCGCATGCCCCCGACGGTTCCGGCGGGGATCTCGCCCGACCGCACGGTCAGGTCCGTCTTCGCCACCGCGACGTCGAAGTCCAGCCCGTCGAAGTTCATCGCGTGCGACGGGTGTGGCGCGAGGTCCGCGACCTCCTGAACGGTGACCCGGTCGACGCGGGTGCACAGCCGAGCGACGGTCAGCGGCAGCAGGTCACCGGAGAAGCCCGGGTGGATGCCCGCGCCGAACAGGGAGCTGCCGCCGTCCCGGCAGGCCGCGGCGAGCCGCGCGACCGGCTCCTGGTTCGCGAGCCCGGCCGGGAACACCCAGCCCGTCGGCGTGACGATGCTCTTGCCCGACCGCAGGATCCGGCACATCTCGTCGACGTCCGCGTACAGCGGCGCGTAGTTCACGCAGTCCGCCTCCAACGCGAGGACGTCGTCGACGGAGCCGGTCGCCGCGACGCCGACGGGGTCGATCCCCGCGAGCGTCCCCGCGTCGACCCCCACCTTCTCCGCGCTGGTGACGTAGACCCCGACCAGCTCGTAGCCCGGGGTGTCGACGACGTGCCGGATCGAGATCCGGCCGATCGAGCCCGTCGCCCACTGGATGACCCGGTAGGTGCGCCCGGGTAAGCCGGTTTCGGTTGAGGTGCTCATGACAGCCACTGACCTCCGTTGACCGCGAGATGCTGGCCAGTGACGACACTGGCCAGGTCGGACGCGAGGAACAGCACCGCTCCGGCGCACTGGTCCGGCGACGGGACGATCCCCAGCGGCATCTCCGTGGCTTTCGTCCTGAGCCACGCCTCGACGCTCGTGCCCGCCGCCGCCGCGCCGGCTCCCAGACGCTCCAGGTTCTCTCCCAGAACCGGGCCGAGGAAGACCCCGTTCACCCGGACACCCCAGCCGCCGAGGCGCTGGCAGGCGCCCGCGTCGGTGATGTCCGTGGGGACGGACAGCGGCTCCCGGCCGAGTGCCCTGATCTCGGCGGCCACCGCCGCCAGCCGGTCCGCCCGCCGCGCCGCGAGCCTCGCCGGCCCACGTTTCCGGTCGTCCACTGGACCACGCGAAGCGGTGCGGTCGGCGGGACCGTCATGAGACATCTCCTGTCAGGTGTTCGCCTGCGGGGGTTGTGCCTGCGGGGGTTGCGCCCGCGGGAGGCACGCCCGCGGGCGCGGGCTCCAGATGCGCGGCGAGCAGGTCGACCAGCGCGGCGCGCTCGCGGGACGTGTCGAGCGGCTCGCGGGTGGCCAGCTGGGCGAAGACGAGCCCACGCAGCGCCGCCCAGAGCAGGTGACCGACGGCCCGCGCGTCGCCGTGGTGCTGTCGTTCGGCGATCAGCTCCTCGCCGAGGCGCGTCAGCTCGGCCGCGACCAGGGCGAAGTGCTCCCCCGTCTCCGCGTCGCGCTGGCTGCGCGTCGCGACGGCGATCTCCAGACTGGCGCGCGAAGCCGGTGTGCAGAACGCGGCCCAGGCGGCCTCGACGAGCGCGCTGACCTGGTCGCGGACGGAGCCCACCGGGACCCCGAGCGCGGCCATGCGCCGGCGCAGCTCGTCGAAGCTCGCGTCGACGACGGCGGTCAGCAGGCCGTCACGGTCTCCGAAGTGGTACTGGATCACGCCCCAGGTGACGCCCGCCCGCTCGGCGATGTGCTTGGCGCTGGCGGCGGCGAAGCCCTCCTCGACGACACAGCGCACGGTCTCTTCCATGATCAGGGCGCGGGTCCGCTCGGCACGCTCCTGCGCGCCGCTCGCCGGCCGGGTCGGCGCGATCGACCCGCCGCGACGCGTGCCGCGCGACGTCACGGCATCAGGCCGTGGGCCTGGGCGACCGGCAGGTCGGACAGGTGAGTGAGCCCCGGGGGTGCCGCGCAGACCGCGGGGATCGCGTTCACGGCCTTGGCCGCCGTCGCGATGACGCCGGCCATGTTGTGATCGGTGCTCTCGTCACCGACATGGGTGTTGATCTCGACGCCGGGCACGCCCCTGACCACGACCCGGTGCACGCCTGGGCGCCCGTCGGGCGGGAACGGCCACTCGGGCGCGGCCTGGGCGGTCAGCCGGTTCACGTGCTCCATGACGATCGCGGGACGTCCGTGCACGATGCCCTCGACGGCGAAACGGGCGGCGGCGACCTGGCCCGGCTCGACGGTCATCATCGTGCAGGTGATGGTCTCGGTGGCCGTCCAGGTCTCGTGGCGCTCGCGGAGCTCCTCGACCTGCACCCCGAGGCGGTCGGCCAGCAGCCGGATCGGGCCGCCCCAGATCGACGCGAGCACGCCGGGCAGGAACAGGGCGGGCACGGTGTCGGGAGTGGTGCCGAACCCGAAGCTCGCTCCGGTGAACGCGGCGTCGTCATACGTGCCGTAGTCGAAGATCTCCTGCACGAGGATCTCATCGGCCCGTTCGGTCAGGCTCAGCGCCGCGAGCGGCAGGAGATCACCGGAGAAACCAGGGTCGATGCCGTTCACGAACATGGTGGTGCCCCCGGCCGCGCAGGCCGCCTCGATCGGCTCGCGCAGCCAGGCATCGGCGTGGGGCGGATAGACGAGCCACACCAGGGACGTCGCGACGACGTTGGTGCCCGCGGCGAGGAAGGCCGTGATGTCCGCGAGGGCGGCCTGCGGGCGGGTCTCCGCCTGCGACGTGTAGACGACGCAGTCGGCCTTCAACGCCAGCAGCGCCTGCAGGTCGTCCGTCGCGGTGATGCCCGTGGCGGCGTCGAGACCGCAGAGCTCGGCCGCGTCCCGGCCGACCTTGTCGGGGCTGCTGGCGTGTACCCCCACCAGTTCCAGCCCGGGCCGGTTGATGATCGAACGTAAGGAGTGACGACCAACGTTCCCGGTGGAGAACTGGATCACGCGCAGCGACATGGAAGCTCCCGACTGTGCGAGCCGACGACCTCCGAGTGAGCCGACGACCTCCGACCGGGGCATCATAAACCGCTTAATGGTTTTGTTGTCCAGTGGTCGCCTGCGGATCCCGCCGCGACGGCGAGAGCAGAACGGGACCGGCGCAGCAGCGCGTCCGCCTCCTGCTCATGGACCCGGTGCGCCGCGGACGCCCCGACGGTTCGGGCGGTATGGGGCGCCGACGAGGTCCCCGGCGGCGTCCCCGGCGACGTGCAGGTCTGCGACGTGCAGGTGGCCAGAAGTGGACAGTGGAGTTCGTGGTGTGGGCCGACCAGAGATCATGCGAGTTCTGTCCGTTTCCATGCACGCCGGAGCAGGAGGCCGCTAAATGTCCACCGTTGAGGAGCGCGTGAAGAGCGTCGTCGCGGAGCAGCTGAACGTCGAGCTGGAGGAGGTGACCAACAACGCGTCCTTCGTCGATGACCTGGGGGCGGACTCCCTGGACCTTGTCGAGCTGGGTGTGGCCCTGGAAGAGGAATTCCAGATCGGTATATCCGACGAGGATGCCGAGGGGATCAACACCGTGCAGAACGCCATCGACTGGATCAGGGCGCGCCGGCCGTAGGAGCGTGGTCGGGCTGTCGACGCGATCCGCCGGAGTCGGTGCTGCTGGAAACTGTCACGGAGGGACCTGCGGTCTCCGTCTGCGCCGGAAGCGCAGGTGGGAATCACGGCGTCCGTGACCGCTGCTCCGGCGGAATCCGTGAAGCTGCTCGATCGGGTTCTTCGGACCGCACCAACAGCTCGCGCCGAAGGTGTGGAGGGACGTGGAAGTCGGCGCGCCGCTGCCTGACAGACGGCAGCGGCCGCTGCCGGGTCGCGATGTGGGAGATCCTGACCGTGGCGGCGACCGGGCGGTCGGCATTTGTGCCGCTGGGGCGGTGCGTCGGAAAGTCAGGCCGGACAGTCAGGCAGGTGACTGGGCCAGGATTCCCGTCCTTACGCCGAGACCGGTTCGTCTCAGGCGACCGTCGACGTGAAGGTACGTCGCAGACGTCGGTGGCGATGCGCGAACACCTTGGACACGACCGAGGCCAGCGTGGCGTCGAGACCGGGAAGGCGGGCGAGAGGCTGCCGCAGCTCGAAGGTGACCCGGTCGTGGACCACGGTCCGGGTACCGGCGTTGCCCGGTTCGAGGGTCCGTTCGTGCTCCCACCGCCGCATCGACAGCATCGTCGAAGTCTCGAGGAACCGCCGGCCCGGCTCGCATTCGGCGATGACGAGGTTGTCGTAGTCGAACGGGAGGAACCCGAGCAGCAGCAGCCAGCTTCGGCCGGCCTTGCCCCCCACCGGCAGGTCGTCGAGGGTGGCCCCGCGCAGCAATCGCGGGACCGTCATCCGAATCCACGGCCTGAGCTCGTCGTTCACTCCTTCGATTCGGCTCGCCCGAGCCCACACCCGGGCCGCCGTGGCGGGGACCTCGCTCCACCGCTCGACGACCTGTACGCCCTGCTCCTTCCGGCGGCCGCTGGTCATTCCATGAACCTCAAGGCAGGCTACTTTGGCGGTGCGACCGGACGCCGCGCAGAGATGCCGGGTCCGCCATCTCCGCTGCCGTGGCGCGATGGCGTGCCACGGCAGCCGTGTTCGCGCATCGCACGGAGCAGTAGCTGCGCCGGCCGTTGCGGGACACGTCAACGAACGCCATCTCGCACCTCGCGCGTTCGCATCGCCCGAGTCGGCCCGCGCCGCCACCGCAGATCACCTGAGCCAACCCCGCACTCGTGATCGCCTTGATCCGCGCGACAACGCCAGAATCGGGAAGCCGATAATGCAGGTGCGGACGTCCGTCATGCGCGGATATATACGGCGAACCGGTCGCTTCCGCCAGCAGGTCATTGACCAGGTCGTGGAGCCGGTGGTCCGCCGGCAGGCCGAAACACGCGTCCAGCCGGTCGGCCCAGCGCAGCAGATCCGTCCGCGCGGCGTCGTTGTCGAGCTCCGCCTCGACCACCGCATGGCCCCGCAGAACCGCCCGCACCAGATGCGCGGGCGCATTCCTCTCGAGATTTGCCAGGTCAGCCGCCAGATGCGCCCCGTGCATACTGTAATGGTTGAACTGCACCTTGTCATTGCAGCACTCTCGGAGGCGCCATGCAAGACGCGCCTACCGCCAGAGAGGCTGAGTCCATGACGGTGATGCACGCGACGGCTGTGAGCACCCTGAGGGAAGAGATCGAGAAGATGGGCGGCTCCGTCTTCCGACACGAGGCGCTGCGGAACGCCTTCTGTGAGAGGTGGACGACCCGTTCCCTGCCGGCGGAGGAAGTCAGTGTGTTCGCCGTCGAATACCTGACCAGAACCATCAGGACGAGCGAGATGGTAGCGCTGTCCGTAGTGAATACGGTGGACCGTGCCGCGCGGACGGAATGCGTGAAAAACCTGGTCTCCGAATATGGGGGAGGCGATCCCGAGAAAGGGGGTCTGGAGTTCCGAGCCCATGCGAACGCGGTACCTGCTGCTCGGGCCCGCTAGCGACGCCGGCCCGCGGGACCCGAGCCGTGACCCGGAACACCGCCACCAGGCCGGTGCCCGGGGCCGGTGGGTGCCCGCAGGCCTCGTGCTCGCCCAGGTCCTGAGCCTGCAGTGCGGCGCCGCGGCGGCCAAGAACCTGTTCCCCGCCGTGGGCACCACCGCGACCGTCCTGATGCGCCTGTGGTTCGCCGCGCTGCTCCTGCTCGCCCTGGCGCGGCCCAGCCTTCGGGTCACCCGTGCCAGGGGCATACGCCCGACAGCCGCACTGGGGTGCGTTCTCGCGGCCATGAACATGGCGTACTTCCAGGCCGTCGCGCACCTACCCCTCGGCATCGCGGCCGTCCTGGAACTGCTCGGACCACTCGCGGTGGCGACCGTCATGTCGCGGAGTCGGGCAGACGTCCTCGCGGCGGTACTGGCCTTCGGCGGAATCACATTGATCGCCTTTCCCCACGGGGCTGGGGTCACCGCCGCCGGCCTGACACCGGGCCTGCTCGCGGCGATCCTGCGTGCCTCCTACGTCCTGCTGACCGGGCACATCGGACGCACGACCGCCGACCTGTCAGGTCTCGCCGTCGCCCTCCTCGTCGGCGCTTGCGTCTTCACCCCGTTCGCCCTGGCCTTCGGGCACGTCCACCGCCTCGGTGACCCGAGGAACCTGGCCCTGGGGCTGCTGGTCGCGGTCCTCTCCTCGGCGCTGCCCTACACACTTGACGTCCACACGCTGCGGAGAACCAGCGCCAGGGTCTTCGGTGTCCTGCTCTGCCTGGGGCCCGCGGTCGGCGCCGTCGTCGGATATCTCCTGCTGGGGGAGCAGCTCAGCCCGCGGCAGGTGATCGCGGTTCTGCTCATCACCACGGCCACCCTTGTGGTCTCCCGTCGAAAGGAGGCCACTCACCGCATTCCGCCGCCGTGAGGACCAAACAGAGTGAATCGCCCCGGGTTACCTGGAGGCCGGCTGGTTTGAGGGAAGTGCGTTGCGTCGGGTCAGATGAGGAGGTCGTGTACTCGGACCGGAGTGAGGCCGGCTGTGCGTAGGTTCGCGACGATTCTGGGAAACGCGCTGACGGTGCCCGGGTACCCGAAGTGCATGCTCACGATCGAGCCCGGCCTGGTGTCTGCGCGGATGCGGGCGACGACGGCGTCGGCTCCCGGGGAGGTGTAGTCGAGCGGGTCGACGTCGAAGTCGACGACCGTGCGGTAACCGGCGGCGCCGGCCTCGGTGAGGATCAGCGGGGTGGCGGTGCTCGTGCCGGAAGGCCGGAAGTAGCGGCCCTGGGTCGGGGCGAGCCGGGCGAGGACGTCCCGGCAGCCGGCGATCTCGGCGGCCACCTGATCGGCGGGCAGCGCGGTCAGCGTCGGGTGGGTGAGGGTGTGGTTCGCCAGTTCGTTACCGGCCGCCAGGATCGTCGGGACGAGATCGCGATGGCCGTCCAGCCACTGGCCGACCGCGAACACCGTGATCGGCACGGAGAGCTGGGCGGCGTCGGCGAGCAGTTGGTGGGCCAGTGAGAGATCCTGGCCGGCCTCGTGCGGACCGAGATGGAAGGTGAGAGCGACCTGGGGCCGGTCCCGCGGGCCGTGGGTGATCGCAGCCGCGGGCCCTCCCGGCACCAGTCCCGGGCCGGTCAGGGCCGACGCCACGGAGGGTGCCGCCGTGCCGGTCTCCACGGTGCCGAGGGCCGCGGCGGAAGGCTGCGGGGTGGACGACGGTGAGGCTGACTCCGCCGGTTGTGGCCCTCCGACGGCACAGGCCGCGAGGCCGCCGGCGGCGGCTGCGGCTGCGGCCGCCGCGACGCCGGTCGCGGTCAGGAAGCGGCGGCGGGAGAGGTCGTGGTCGAATATCTCGGTCATAGCGGAGGCTGCTCGACGTGGCCCGCGGTCATCGGGTGCGATGGTAGCCGGGAAAATCCCGTCCGCTTCCTGGCCACAGTAGGTGTTCCCTTCCGTAAGTCCCGAAGGCGTCCGGCTTCGCTCACCGAATCCGTCCCCAGTATTCCGTGGCGGGATGTGAGAGCTATGAGACGGGCGAGGAATCGAGGCACATCCACCTCCACTCCTCCGGCCGAAATGGGAGTGCCTGAGCCCAGCTCATCCGGCGTGGCTATGCTGACCCCGTGCCGGACCGAGCATCCTCCCGTCGTCGGCGAACAACGAAAAGATTTCGCCGTTGGGATCCGGGTGTGCTGGTGGTGGCGGTGACGCCGGTCGTCGCGGTACTCGCCCTTGGTCTCTACCTGGCCACCGATATCGGGCGTGGCTCCGATGCACAGACCACCGCCGCCAGAGCCACCGCCAATGCCACTGCCGGCGCCTCGCACCCGGGGATGTCGCACCCGGGGACGGGTGGTCCGGTGAGCCCCTCCGGCGCCGCCGGTGGCGGTGGCGTCCCGGCTGTCGACGTCTACTCGCAGGCCCGCGCGGGGATGCTGAGCCCGGCCGTACGCGACGACCCGCCGCTGGTCTACGTGCCGAACCTGCGCGACGGCACGGTCACCGTGATCGACCAGCGCACCCTGCGGGTGGTGGAGAGCTACCACACCGGCCGTGCGCCGCAGCACGTCGTCCCCTCCTGGGATCTGCGGACCCTGTGGGTGAACAACAACCAGGGCAACAGCCTGTCGCCGATCGACCCGCGCACCGGGCGGCTGGCTGGGCCCGCTGTGCCCGTCGCTGACCCGTACAACCTGTACTTCACACCCGACGGTGCCAATGCGATGGTCATCGCGGAGGCGAACCACGAAATCGACTTCCGTGATCCGCGCACGTTCGCGCTGCGGCACAGCCTCGACGTGGGAAGCGCCTGCGCGGGCGTGAACCACGTCGACTTCTCCGTCGACGGCACCTACGCGATCGCCACCTGTGAGTTCGCCGGCCGGCTCGTCAAGGTCGACCTCGCCCACCAGAGCGTCCTCGGCTACCTCGACCTCGGCCGGGAGGCGGCACCGCAGGACATCAAGATCGACCCGGCCGGCGGGGTCTGGTACGTCGCCGACATGAACTCCGACGGAGTCCACCTCATCGACGGGGACAACTTCACCAAGGTCGGTTTCGTGCACACCGGGCCGGAGACCCACGGGCTCTACCCGAGCCGCGACGGCCGGTTCCTCTACGTAGCCAACCGCGGCGGGCAGATGCAGTCGATGAAACCACCGTTCCCGCACGCCGGAACGCAGGGCTCGGTCTCGGTCATCTCCTTCGCCACCCGCGCGGTGGTGGCCAACTGGCCGATTCCCGGCGGGGGAACCCCGGACATGGGCAACGTCAACGCCGACGGCACCCGCCTGTGGCTCGCCGGCCGGCGCAGCGACGTCGTCTACGTGTTCGACACCGGTGGCGGGAACGGCGCGGATCCGACCACCGGCAGGCTCCTCACCGAGATCCCCGTCGGGCACGAACCGCACGGCCTCACGGTCTGGCCGCAACCCGGGCGCTATTCCCTGGGCCACACCGGAATCATGCGCTGATCCTTGCCTCACCGGGCAGCTTGTCCCAGCCCTCTCCTGTCACGCTCGCGGCTCGCGGCCAGCCCGGCGATGGCGCCGGTCGGCAGGTGCGTCCTTCGCGTCGTGACCGCGGTACGGGACCGGTGGTGGTATCAACAGTGATACCGTTGGTTGATGGCGATGACACTGCGCTTGACGGATGATGAGGCGGAGGCTCTGCGTCTGCGTTCGGAGCTGGAACAGCGGTCGATGCAGGAGATCGCCCGGGAGGCGATCAGGGAGTACATCGAGGCACACAGCCGGGCGGAGCTGCTGGATCAGGTGTTGGACGAGGAGCTTCCGCGGTACGCGGAGGCGCTTCGCCGGCTTGGCGAATGATCTACCTGACGCTTCGCGAACTGCTGTACATCGCCGAGCGTGCCATCGGCTCCGAGCCGGTGGTCAGGGACCATGGCCTGCTTGAATCCGCTCTCGCGCGCCCGCGGGCGACGGTGTTCGGCCGTGACGCCTATCCCACTCCTGACGGCAAGGCCGCCGCGCTCCTGCATTCGCTGGCTCGCAACCATGCCCTCGTCGATGGGAACAAGCGGCTCGCTCTCGCCGGTCTGATCGCCTTCTACGGTGTCAACGGCCGCCGCCTGACGCTGACCAACGACGAGGCCTACGACCTCGTGGTGAGAATCGCCTCCGGCGTCCTCGATTCCGTCGAGGACATCACCAAGATCCTTGAAGGGGCGACCCGGAGTCGTCGGTGAGGACCGGACATGTCTCGCCGTATCGGGCTGGGGCCCTCAATACACCAGCGACGTCGAACCGCGGCGATGACGCTCGCGGGGCTTGGGGGTCGCTTTGGCACCCGGACGAGTAGTCGTGGTTCCGGGCGACGACGGCGGGTCCGACGGGCCGGATGTGGCCCGACCGCGGATGCCGGACGACGTAACCGGCGGTAAGCCGGCGCGACCGCCGGCGGCGGGCCTTATCCCGGGCGCCCGTTGCGTCGTGGGAATGCTGGATCATCGGGCTGGCGCTCTGAGTCCGGAGCACTGACCCGGGACGCATCGACCCAGAGAGCACTGGGCTGGGGAGCGCTGGGCTGGCTTCGGTATCCCCGGCTGCCGCATCGCTGGGCGCGAGGTCCGGTCCGGTTGCTCTCGGCCGCCCGCACGAGGGTACGGAGGAGCCACCCGACCTGCCGGATGCGGAACAGGACCAGCCGCAGGCCGGGGGGCAGCCCGGTGGGTGTTGCCGCGGCAATATCGGGCCGGTGCGCCGCGGCCGCCATCTCGGCTCGGGTCGGCCGGAGCCAGCGGCGCAGCAGCGCCCGGCGTTGCGACGCGGGGGCGAGACGCAGCAGTCGGGTCGCGCCGATCAGCCCCGCCGCGTCCTCGGCGAGCCATAGCCGCTGCGCGAACGGGATCCGCCGGGGTAGTCCGAGAGCGTCGGCGAGGCTGGCCGCGGCCGGGGAGCTCAGACGCAGGGCCGTCGTCAGCGCCGGTTCGGCGCCGATCTGCCGGGCCAGGTCATGCGCGTCCGCCCAGACGGGAAGCGGGAAGGTGTCGACGGCGCGTTCGAGGTCGCGCCCGGCGTTCTCCCGCTTCGTCGGCGCCTGGATGGCGTGGATCGCGAGGTGGCAGGCGTGCGCCGCGGGGTCGTAGGCGTTGACGGCGTGGCCCTGCAGGTCAAAGTCGATCAGGTGGGCGCTCAGGGCCGCCCAGATCTCCGCAGGCGTCGCGGTCGCGATCGGCAACGTCCAATGCAGATCAACGGTCTCCCCGGCGCCGCGCACGAAAGTCTGGGCGTGGATTGCCGGGTCCATCGGTCGATACCCCTGCCGCACCAGGACCTCCGCGGCCGTCGCGAACGTGGCCGGGTGGACGAGCAGGTCGGTGTCGCGCCGTGGTCGTGGGACACCGGGGTACAGGCGGCGGGTGGTGACCGGACCCTTGAGCAGGATCGTGCCCACGCCCGCGTCGGTGAGGATGGTGATGATCTGGGCGGCGCGGGCGTCCAGCAACAACGTCTGAGCGGCGGCCACGATGTGGGCGATGTCCCGCTCCCGGCCGGCACCGACGGCCTGTTCCCGCTCCGCCGCGGCCGGCACCGACCGCTCGGGGCGGGTCGCAGCATCGCTTCCTACCTGACTCGTGGCGATGCGCCAGTGCGGGTCCGACACACGCCACACTCTTCCTTGCGAAGAGTAACGAGTCAACTTCTTAACGTTAGGATCACGTCTCGTGACGGTACCCTTGGCCACGTTGCGTGCCTGGTGGGAACGGTCCACGATGGGTAGCCGCCGGCCCGGGCGCAGGGTCGCGGCGCTTGCGGTTCTTGGTCTGCTCGCCGGCGCGGGGGAGTTCCTGCTCATCGTGCTGGTGGTGCGGCTGCCCGGGGGAGACAGCCGGCTCGGGTCCTTCCTGCCGGACAGGTTGACCTCGGATCGGGCGGCCACGGCCGCCGCCGCCCTCGCTGTGACGGCGTTTGTCGCCGGGGTACACGTCGCGTCGGCCCGGACGGCCACGCGCACCGGCGTCGAAGCGCTCGGCTGGGCGCGCGGCCGACTGCTGGATCACTATCTCGCCGCGCCCTACCTCGCCCAGCGCGCCGAGCCGACCGGGCGGCTGCAGGAACTGGTGCTCGGCGAGGCGTCGCAGGTCGCCTTCGGGGCGCAGCGCGCGGCCGAGGCGGTGGCGGCAGCCCTCAACATCGCGGCACTGACGGCGCTCGCCCTGGCGATCAGCCCGGTTGCCACCGGCGCCTTGCTCGGGGTCGTGGCGGTCACGGCGACGGCGGTGCGCAGGGCGCGGCGGCACAGCCGTGCCCTTGCCGCCCGGGCTGTGGCGGCATCCTCGGCGCTGGCAGAGAGCGTGACCGAGACCACTACGATCACGGCCGAACTCCGTGTCTTCGGGGTCACGGCCAGCGCGCAGCACCTCCTTTTCGACCAGGCCGGGCACGCCGGGGCGGAGTTCGGACGGATGCAGCTGCGCGTGGCACTGACGCCGCTCCTCGGCCGGGATCTCGGCGTGGCGATGATGATCCCGGCTCTGTTGGCCGTGCTGGCGCTCCGTGACCTCCGGATCGAGACCCTCGGGGTCACGATCGTGCTGGCGCTGCGCAGCCTCGGCCAGGCGTCGTCGCTGGTCGCGGCGATCCACCAGCTCGACGAACGCGGCCTGCACCTGGACCGCATCGACGACCACCTGCGGCGCTGGCGCGATCCACGACCGCCGGTGGCGGGCGTGGCCCACCCAGGTGCTGCCCGCTGCCAACCGGGTGCTGGCCGCCTGCGCATGGAGGCCGTGGCCGTGACCTACCCGGGCGCCGATCGCCCGGCGCTGCGGGATATTGACCTGGAGCTCCGCCCCGGCGAGCGGCTCGGCGTCGTCGGCCGCAGTGGCGCCGGCAAGTCCACCCTCGCCGGCGTCCTGCTCGGTCTGCTGGCCCCCGACCGGGGGCGCGTCCTCGTCGATGGCGTGGACCGGTCCACCATCGATCCGGCTGGCTGGTTTCGCCGCGTCGCGACCGTGACTCAGCAACCTGCCATGATCACCGGGACGGTGGCGGAGAACATCCGGTTCCTGCGCGCGGGCATCCCGGATGCCGCCCTGCGGGAGGCCGCGCTGGCCGCCGGGCTGGCCGCCGACCTGGCTCGCTGGCCGGACGGGCTGGACCATCCGGCGGGTGTGCACGGCTCGCGCGTCTCCGGCGGGCAGCGCCAGCGGATCGCGCTCGCCCGCGCCCTGGCCGGCGCTCCGGACCTGCTCGTCCTGGACGAGCCGAGCAGTGCCCTGGACGCCCATGCCGAGCAGGCGCTGCGGGCCGCGCTCGCGGCGCTTGGGCCGCGGACCACGGTGCTGATCATCGCGCATCGTCTTTCGACCGTGCTCGACTGCGATCGCCTGGCCGTCCTCGACGGCGGCCGGATGGTCGCGCTCGGGAGCCCCGCCGAGCTGGCGGGAACCGACGGGTACTTCCGCGACGCGCTCGCGCTGTCGGAGGTTGCTCTACCAAGTTCGATTACTGTCAGTGATTAAATAGGTACGTTCGAGTAGCGGTCACAGCTCCAGGCCGCTGCCACCTGGAGGTAATCCATGACCGAATCCGGGAGCCACGGCTCGACCGCGGACCCGCCGGACCAGGCGGCCCCGGCATCCTCCGCCGCCCCCGCCCCACTGGACATGATCGAGGTCCGGCGGGACGTCCTCGCCGCGGACCTGGGCGAGGAGATCGTCCTCCTGCACCCCGAGGACGGGTCCTACTTCGCGCTGAACGAGACCGGCGCCCGGCTGTGGCGGCTGCTCGGTGATGGTCCGGTTGCCGAGGACGTGGTGGCCGTTCGGGTCGCCGGCGAGTTGGCCGCCGGGTGGACCGTTGACCAGCCCACCGCCAAGGCGGACGCTCGGGCGCTGCTCGCCGCGCTGGTCGAGCGCGGCCTGGTCACCCGCGTCCGGCCGTGACGGCCGCCCGGCTTCGCTCCGCGGGTGGGAGGCTTCGCCGATTTTCCCAGCCGCTTCACTTGGTGGCCGCCCGGCTTCGCTCCGCGGCTGGGAGGCTTCGCCGATTTTCCCAGCCGCTTCACTCGGTGGCCGCCCGGCGCGGCGCCCGGTCGGTGGCGCTGGAACGCGCCGTCGCCGCCCAGTTGTGGCTCGCGGCCGCCGCGATCGAGGTCGCGCTGCGGGTCTGGCCGTTGCCGGCCCTGCTCGCCCGGGCGCCGGCGGCCCGGTCCGCGCGGATGCGGTGGTTCCCGGCCGGCCGCGGCCACCTCGCCGAAGCCCGGCTCGACCGCCTCGCCTTCCGGGCGACCACCTGGTGGCGCGGCAGCCGGGCCTGCCTGCCGCTGGCATTGCTGCGGGGCTGGCTCGCGGCGAGCGCCGGCCACGACGCGGCGGTCGTGCTCGGGGTCCGCCGGGAGGTCTCCGCCCCGTTCACCGCGCACGCCTGGGTCGAGGTCGACGGCGAGGTGCGCGGCGAGCCCGCCGACCCGGCGACCGCGTTCCACCGCATCGCTCGCTATCACCTGACCCCACAGCATCACCTGACCCCACAGCATCACCCGACCCCACAGCATCACCCGACGCCACAGCATCACCTGACGCCACAGCCGGGAGGAAGACCATGACGTTCTGCGGCGAGCTCCGCCTTGACGGCCGGCCGGCGGCCCCGGAGACGGCGCGCGCCATGCTCGCCGCGTCGGTTGTCCCGGTCGATCCCGATTCGGTCCGGGTGCATACCGACGGGCCGCTGACCCTCGCGGGGGCGCCGGATCCCGCCCTCGGCGCAGGCGCCGACCTCGCGACGTCCCCCACCGGACTGTTCGCGCTCGTCGACGGGCCGGCGTCGGTGGAGAACCCGGCCCGGACGGAGGACCGCCTGGCCGGTGCGGCGGCGAGCTGGCTTGCCAGCACGTTCGCCACCCGGGACACGACCTGCCTCGACGACCTGCTGGGCGACTGGTTGGCCCTGCTGTGGGACCCTTGTTCGACGCGACTGGTGCTGGCCCGCGCCGTGCTGGGCTGGCGCCGCCCGGTCGTCTACGCGGACAGCACCAGGGTGGTTTTCGGTACCGAGCTGAGCCACCTGCGTGCCGCCGGCGTCCCGTTCCGGCTGGCTGAGACCGTGTTCGCCGAGACGCTGATGTGCACCCAGACCACCGTGCACGAGACCATGATCCAGGGCGTCCAGCGCGTGCCCGGCGGCGAACTGCTCGACATCCAGGCAGGCAAGGCACCGCAGCGGCGGTCGTTCTCGTCCTTGCTGACGCAGGTGCCTCCGCTGGGCTCGACGAGTCTTGCGGCCTCGGCCAGTTCCCTGCGTACCGCCTTGGACGCGGCTGTCACGTCGGCCGTTCTCCCCGGCGGAGCGGCCGTGCAGCTTTCCGGTGGCCTCGACTCCAGCACGCTGACCGGGATCGGGCACCGACTCCCGTCCCGCCGCGGAGTGGGCGCGCGGCTGCTCCCCGTCAGCCTGGTGTTCCCGGGCCAGCCGCACGACGAGTCGGCGTGGATTGCGGCGGTGGAGGAGCACCTCGGCGTCACCGCGCTGCGGGTCGAACCGGGTCCGTACGACTGGGACCGCTGGCGAGCCTGGGTGGCCGACACCGCGGAGGTGCCACCTCGGCCGAACGCGGCGCTGGCGATGCAGTTGCCGGAGCCCGTCCGGGCCGAGGGGCTCAGCGTCGTCCTGACCGGCGAGGGGGGCGACGACTGGTTGAAGGGTTGGCGCTACCACTGGCCCGACCTGCTACGCGCCGGCCATCTGGCGCCGCTGTGGCGGCAGAGCGGCCCGGGACGCCGTCCGCGGGACCTGGCACGGCGAGTGCGGCTCCTTGGGCGGGCCGCCTACCGGCCGCTGCGTCAGGGTCGCGTCATGCCCCGCCCGGCCTTCCCCTGGGTCCGCCCGGAACGGCTGAAAGGCCTCGGCCTTGACGACCGCTGGCAGCAGATGGTGGCCCGGGACGGGACCACCTTCGCCTCTCACGACCACTACGGACGGTGGGCGGTGATGCCCCGGCGGCAGGCGGCGCCCATCCTGGACTCGCTTCGGCTGGCCACCGCGGCGGCGGGCATCGACAGCCGCCATCCCTTCCACGACAAGCGGGTCGTCCGCTGCGCCCTGACGATGCCGGGTAGCACGATGTACGCCCCTGACCTCACCAAGCGGGTGATGCGCGCCGCGGCGCACGACGCGCTTCCCCCCGCGATAGGCCGCCGTCGCGGCAAGGCACGGTTCGATCTGGAAGTCCTGCGGACGACCGAGGCCGGCGGTGGCCTGCGGACGCTCGCTGCCGGTCCGTTGGCCGCTGACGGCTGGATAGACCTGACCGGAGCGGAGAGCGCCTGGGAGCATGCCGCCGGGCTGGCCCGAACGGGTGGCCTTCCGCGGGTCCCGCAACACAGCCTGGGGGTCTTCTGGCAGCTCGTTGAGCTCGACACCTGGCTTACTCACGCCGGCGTGCAAGGGTAGAGCCCTCGATCACTGCTACTCTCCGTAGCGGATCGATACCTACAGTGAACTTTGGAGGGGCACATGAGCGCCACGTCGGACGCCACCACCGAGCCGACTTCCCTCGCGCGTAGGCCATACGAGAGGCCCAGCATGACCGACTACGGCAGCCTCGCGAGGCGCACCGCGGACATCGGGCCCCTACTCATCTTCGACCTCATCGTCTTCGCGGACCAGGTCAGCTAGGCGGAGTGGACACCCATCGCACGAACCGCCGGGCAGGATGGCGATGTTGACCACGGAGACAAGCTCGACCGCGTTGGACCGGTACCGGTTCGGCGCGGTCGAGGTCCGCTCGGATGTCCCGCTCCCCGGCTACCGGGAATACTGGACGGCGGCCGGCCGATCGCGGATTCTCGTCAACGTTCGCCGTGACACCGATCCGCCGGCACCGGGGCACCTCCTCGGGCGGCACAAGGGGCGCAGCGGCTTGCTGGAGATCCGGGAGACCGCGGACCGCGGTCGCGTCGTCGTGGCCGAAGGCCTGACCGCCTTCACGATCACGGCGGACGGGGCGGTGCGATGGCACCTGCCGGGCAGCCGGGATCCCGGCGTCGACGACGCCGACTTCCTGGTGTCATCCATTGTCCCGTGGGCAGTGGCCACCGAGCCTGGGACCGCGGTCGTGCACGCCGCGTGCCTCGCCACCTCCCGCGGCGCCGTCCTGCTCTGCGGCCCGTCCGGTGTCGGCAAGTCCACCCTCTCCACCGCGCTCCATCAGGACCTCGGATGGCACCTTCTCGGTGACGACGCCGCGTTGATCCGGGTCGACAACGGCCTGCCGGTGGCCCTTTCCTGCAGTCGTGAGGTGCGGCTCTGGGCGGACTCCGGCGAGTTGCTCGGGATGGGCGCGGGTGTCCTCCTGCCGCGCTACCAGTCCAAGAGCCGGCACCCCGTCGCCGGGCCGGCCGACAAGCCCGTCGAGGTCGGGTTCGTTGTGCGGCTGCTCGATCCGGACACGGATTCCCTCGCCGAGCCGCCCGGTGTCCGCCACGCCGTGCCATCCCCGACCGACGGGGTGCGCATGACCCGGCTCCGAGCCGGGGACGGCATCGCGATGCTGCGCCTGCGGCTGATGCGCCTGCCCTCGACGAGCATCACCGAAACCGCTCGGGACTTCACCCTCCTCACCGCCTGGGGCCGTCGGATCGCCTTTTCGACGCTGTGCTACCCGCGCACCGCCGACGCCCTCCCGGCAGCGGTTCAGGCCATTGCCCACCTGATCAGCGAGGCCGAGCGCCGGCCACTGACATCGGAGCTGAGAATTTCGGCGACCGGACGATCGTCGTAGTGATGTGATGGCAGTCGGTGCGGGAGTTCCGGGAGTGGCTGACGACCGATGCGTGTTCTGCGCGGTCGTGCGGGGTGCGCCCGCCGTCCCGTGTAGGAGGACACATGGAACGCGGCGAAGTCTGGTGGGTGGACTTCGATGAGCGGCGGCCGGTCGTTCTGCTCTCGGGAGAGGAGCCCGGTGGGTTTCGGGCCATACAGGTCGTCGCTCCAGCGAACATCGAGATCAGCGGCGTGGCTGTCGAGGTGGCAGTAGGCGCCCCCGAGGGCCTGCCCCTGGGCGGTGTCCTGCGAGTCGCGCTCCCACGCCCAGGCCTCGTTCCTTGCACGTGGCTGGTCACCCTGACCAGAGCAGACCTGATCGAGAAGGCCGGAAGCCTGTCGCCCGCGAAGCTCGGCGAGATCGACGAAGCTCTCCGTCTCAGTGGCCTGGAGCAGGTGGACGCTGCGGGAGCCGATGGTTGATGCTCGTAGAGCCGTTGGCAGGTCGCTACGGGTCCACTGGTCGCGAAGGCCGTCGATCCAGCGACAGAGGGGCTCGACGGAACATCAGCCGACACGCCGATCAACTTCTCAGACCCACCGGCACTTCTCAGATCACTTCTCGACTCCCGCGGAACTTCTCATAATCCCTGGGAACGGACAGTTAGCCGGCCTCGCTGCTCGTGGACGGCGCTCGGTTCCTCTTCACCAACGCGTACGAGAGCGCGCTGCTGCGGCAGCTGACCGGGTGGAGCGAGGCCGAGGTGCTGGCGCGCGTCGGCGTGTGGATCGTCACCCGGGGCGCTGACGGGGTCTCGTTCCTGACCGCCGACGGGCCGGCCGAGCACGTGCCCGCCGTCGCGACGGACCCCACCGGTGTGGGCGACGCCTTCCGGGCCGGCTTCCTCGCGGGCCTGTCCCGGGGCTGCCCCACCGCCGTGCCGCCCAACTGGGCTGCGGCGTAGCCACGATCGTCCTCGAGTCCGTCGGCACCCAGGAGTACAAGCTGCTGCCCTGGCTTCCTGCCCCGGATGGAGGCCGGCGCAGCCGCCCTGTGGGAGGCGATCCGCCGGATCGAGGCGTTCGCCCCGAGCTTCGTCTCGGTCACCTACGGGGCCGGGGGGGGCGTCCCGGGACCGCACGGTCGAGCTGACGAAGCGGATCGCGGCGGAGACCACACCACGCCCCGTGGCCCACCTGACGGCGGTGGCGCACTCGGTCGCCGAACTGCGGCACGTCATCGGCCAGTACGCGGACACCAGCGTCCGGGACGTTTTCCTGGCCTTGCGGGGTGACCCGCCGGGCGACCCGAACGCGTCCTGGATCCCGCACCCGCACGGCTTCTCCCGCGCCTGGGAGCTGGTCCGGCTGGTGCGGGAATCGGGAGCGTTCAGCGTCGGCGTGGCCGCGTTCCCCGAGCGCCATCCGCGCTCCACCGACTGGGAGTCCGACGTCCGACACTTCGTGGCCAAGTGCCGTGCGGGCGCGGACTACGCGGTCACCCAGATGTTCTTCCGGGCCGAGGACTACCTGCGGCTGCGAGACCGGGTCGTGATGGCGGGGTGCGACATCCCGATCATCCCCGCGATTGTGCCGGCCACGGACGCCCGGCAGATCGCCCGGTTCGCCGAGCTGAGCGGGGCCACGTTCCCGGAGGACCTGGCCCGGCGGCTGGAAGCAGTGGGTGGTTGGCCAGCGGGTCGGCGGATCGGCGTCGACTTCGCGGTGGCCATGGCCGAGCGGCTGCTCGTCGAGGGCGTTCCCGGCCTGCACTACATCACGCTCAACCAGTCCACGGCGACCTCGGAGATCCACCGCGCGCTGCTCGGCTCCAGGCTGACCGAACGCGCCCTGGCGGGGCCCGGACCTGAGCCGCTACCGCGCCGGCCAGGGACGAGCCGGGGGCGCCTGCGTTCACTCCTCCTCAATGCCCAACAGGTCCAGGAAGGCGGCGGCCGCCGGGGTGCGGCCTTCCCGGCCCCAGATCACGTACTCGGTGCGGGCCGGTGCGTCCGTGACCTCGATCGTGGCCATACCGGCAAGGCCCGCGACGTACGCGGGCGGGAGCAGGGCCACGCCCAGGCCCGCGCCGACCAGACGGGCCAGGTAATCCGCGTTGGTTACCTCGAAGGCGACCTCGCGGGTGAGACCGGCGGCGTCGAAGGCCAGATCGGACTGGGCCCGGCCGGCGGTCTTCGCCGGGAGGTCCACGAACACCTCCGAGGACAGCCGGCGGAGGTCGACCGAAGTCTCGCCGGCGAGCGGGTGGTCTGGGGAGACCACGGCGACCAGCCGTTCCCGGGCCAGCTCCCGGGCCATGACGCCCCGGGGGCGGGCCGTGACCGGGATGCCGAGGAAGGCCACCTCGATCTCGCCCTGCCTGACCCGCTCGACGAGCTCGTCGCTCGCTCCCACGCTGAGGCTGATCCGGGCCTTCGGATGGCGCTGGTGGAACTCTTTGAGGACGGTGGGAATGTCCACGGCGGCGACGGTGGGGATCAGCCCCAGCGCGAGGCGTCCGCGCACCTCCCCGACGGCCGCCGCGACTTCGGCGGCGGCCCGCTCCGCCGCGTCCAGGCACTGGCGGGCAGCGGGCAGGAAGGCCGCGCCCGCCGCGGTCAGCCGGACCCGGCGACTGGTGCGTTCGAAGAGCCTCGCACCCAGTTCTTTCTCCAGGCGCGCGATCTGGTGGCTGAGTGCGGACTGCACCACCAGGCAGCGCTGGGCCGCCCTCGTAAAGCTGTTCGTCTCGGCCACGGCGATCACGTAACGCATCTGCTGGAGCTCCATGGATCCATCGTGATACGAGATGCATCACGTGACAAACATGTGTTGGATTCATTGATACCCCCGGCCCGACACTGGTGACGACCGCACACCGCAGGAACGTCCTCAGGCCGACTCCGCCGGGCGGGCCCTCGATCGGGGCCCCTCCGGCATGCCCGCAAGCCGCGCCGCCGCTGCCCTCTCCCTATCTCCCGCACCTGGGCGCACCCCGCCGAGGCGTGCCTGCGCGCCCGCGACACCGAAAGGACGAGCGACCGCCATGAGCACCACGCCAGTGCGTTCCGAGACGACCATCGCCGACATCTGAGTGGACCCCCGCTGCCCCTGGGCATGGATCACCTCACGCTGGATGCTGGAGGTGGAGCAGGTCCGGCCGCTGGAGACCCGTTTCCGCATCATGAGCCTGTCGGTCCTCAACGAGGGCCGCGAGGTCCCAGAGAAGTACCGCCAGGGCATGATCGACGGCTGGGCCTGCGTGCGCGTGTGCGTCGCGGCGCAGCAGCAGCACGGCGACGAAGTGCTGCGCCCCCTCTACAACGCCATGGGCCGTCTGATCCACCACGAGAAGGCCGGGCTCGGCCACGACATGATCCGCGCCGCCCTGGAGGAGGCGGGTCTGCCCGCCGACGTCATCGAGGCCGCGGAGGACAACTCTTGGGACAAGAAGCTGCGGGCCGAGCACCACGAGGGGATGGACCCGGTCGGCTCCGAGGTCGGCACCCCCCGTGATCCACGTGCCCGGCCCGGACGGAGAGCCGCTGGCGTTCTTCGGCCCCGTGCTCACCCCTGCCCCCCGAGGCGAGGCGGCCGGAAAGCTCTGGGACGGCGTGCTGGCGGTGGCGAGCACCGACGGCTTCTTCGAGCTGAAGCGTGGCCGCGACCGCGACCCGATCTTCGACTGAGCCGGCCGGACGGACGTCGGAGGCCGGTGATGCGAGATGCGAGGCGAGATGAAGAGCAGACAGAACGTACTCACGGCGGCCGTGACCGGCCTGGCGCCGGCAGTCTGGGGCAGCACCTACCTGGTGACCACCGAACTGCTGCCACCGGACCGGCCGCTCCTGGCGACCACCATGCGAGCCCTGCCCAGCGGCCTGGTCCTGTTAGCCCTCGGCCGGCGGCTTCCTGCCGGCATCTGGTGGTGGCGCGCGCTGGTGCTGGGCGTTCTGAACATCGGCGCCTTCAACTTCCTGCTCTTCGTCGCGGCCTACCGACTGCCGGGTGGCATCGCCGCCATGATCATGTCGGCGCAGCCCATGTTCGTCGTGATCCTCGCTGCACTCTTCCTCGGCGAGAGGATCAGAGCCCTCCCCGCCCTGGCCTGCGCCATGGGCGCCGGAGGCGTGGTGCTGCTCGTCTTCAAGGGCACGGTGTCCCTCGACACCATGGGAGTCCTCGCCGCAGTCGGCGGAGCGCTGTGCATGGCCTCGGGCATCACCCTGACCAAGCGGTGGGGCCGGCCCGAGGGTGTCAGCCTGCTCACGTTCACCGGGTGGCAACTCACCGCGGGCGGTCTGGTCCTGCTGCCGTTCTGGTTGTCACTGGAAGATCTTCCCGACGGTCTCACCGGTTCCAACGTCTTCGGGTTCGCCTACCTCATCACCCTGGGCGCGGTCCTGAGCTACATCGTCTGGTTCCGGGGCCTCGAACGCCTGCCGGCCGTGGCGGTCTCCTTCCTCGCGCTGGGCAGCCCGGTCGTGGCGGCGCTGCTGGGCTACCTCTTCAAGGACCAGACGCTGACCGCCCCCCAGATCGTCGGCATCGTCGTCATCTTCCTGGCGATCCTGCTCGGCCAGCCCCGCCCACCCAAGAAGAAGTCCGAGGAAACCCCCTCGGCCGCACCCCGCACCACTACCTATCACCTCCCCGACCAACCCGCTCGGGAACAGGAACGCAGCGGATAACGGCCCGCCGGGTCGTGTCCGGGTCTGTAAAGTTATCGGTGCAACTGTGGCGAATCGGACTATTTGCGACCTGCGGTAAGCCGGCCGTCGAACGCGACGTCGAAGGCGTTGAGCGCGCCCTTCCAGCGGATCACCCAGCGTTTGCGGCCCTGCCCGGTGGGATCCAGGCTCATGACCGCCATGTAGACGCACTTCATCGCGCAGGCGGAGGGCCCCACGCTGCGCGGTGCTCCTGGCGTCCGGCGTGGGCCTCGCCCCCGATGCCTAACAGCCGTGATCTACACCGCGCTGGTCCCGCCGAGGTAGCTCAGGCTGGGCGGCAGGTATGGGGAGTACTGGAGAGGACTGCATCTCCAGCCCCTCAGTAGCGGACCGTTCTTCCGCTTCGCGAGCTGCCGGCCGATGCGTTCGGCCACGGCGATCGGGTCCGCGTCCACCTCGCCGTTGGTGACGCGAATGGTACTGATCTGCATTCGCTTGAGCTCCTGGTCGCGGCACGCGTCATCGGCACGGGAGCGCTCTGACAGGTGAGAGGTTCCGTCGATCTCCACGCAGGTTTTCGGCTCGGGGCAGAACAGATCCATCCGCCGGCCTCCGATCGGAACCTGGGGGATCCACTGGACTGGCATCTGGCGGAGATAGAACCACAATCGACGTTCCCGCGGATAAATCTTCGGCGGGTGCTGGGAGCCGTGCCCGTATGCGCCGGAAAGAATACCCTCCGCGTAGTTGCTGAGGCGAGATCTGTGGGTGGTGGCGCTGCGACCATGGACGGTTTGGACGATGTTTGCCCGCAGGACCTCAGGGTCGGGAAAGGAACCCGAGCGAGGGTGGGGAAAGGACGCGACCTGTTGCGCCAGATTCTCACGACGTCCAGGGCTCGGCCAGCGTACGGATGAGAGGTCGACAGGCCGGCCGGACGGTGACGCCCGCAGGGGTGCCGACAGCCATAACCGCAGGGGCGCGTATTCGTCCCGGCTCACGCGGGACAGCGTCAGCCACCCGGAGACGACCCGGCCCGCGCGGGCTTCCTGACCAACGAGGCCGGACCAACCCCGCCCCTCCGGCCCAGCCAGCACGGCGACCTGACCGGTTCCGCAGGTGACGGCGACCTTGTCGTCCGTCGCCTGATCCCTCCTCATCGGAAGTAGGAGCACCGGCACGACCGGAGGTCGCCGATCACGGTCGCGTCGAGATGTGACGGATCGGAAGGCGATACCTGCCGCCGTGGCGACCGTTCCGTCGCCGAGGTGGCGACGAAGCGGCACATCGACCAGCGGCCCGGACGACCACGCCAGCTCTGGGGGCAGGTCAAGCCATGCGGTCGGAAGGCGTCGGGACCAGAGAGAACCGGGTCTCATCAGACGGGCCCGGTCTGCGCGGGGCGTGGGTGGCCGGGATCGGGGCCCTGGCGGATTCCCGCCCACACGCTGTCGCGTGCCCTGGTGATGGCCACATACAACTGCCGGCGTTCCAGCCGGGTGCGTTCATGAAACGCGTCGGCGGACTCGGATGCCCGTCGAGGGCCCGGGAAGAGATTGCGGTCAGGGATGCAGACGTGGGCGAAGTCGAGGGCCTTGGCCCGGTGGTATGTGCCGATCTTGACGAACCCACGGCTGGTTCCGTCGTACTGCTTGAGCGACACCGCAGGGATATCGCACCCAGCGAGCACCCGCAGCCAGCGTGACTCCGCCTCGTTCGTCGACACGAGTACGGCCATGTCGCCGTACCGGGCATCCCTGTTGTCATGCAGCTGCGTGAGATGCGCGCACAGTGCCGCGTCCTGCGCGGCCGCGTCGGGCACGGTGACCTCGGCTATCTCGCCTCCGGGGCGGTCGATGTCGACCTCGCGCCGCCCGTGCTCCGGGGTGCCGTCGAGATCGTCGAAGCTGTCGTCCACGATCACTGTCTGGGCATAGCGCAGGATCTCCGCCCGGTTGCGGTAGTTTCTCGTCAGCACAGTGGAACGTCCCACGACAGGGACACCGGCCTCGGCGAGGGTGAATCCGCCGGGATAGATGGACTGCTGACCGTCGCCGACGACGAGCAGGCCGTCGGGCTTGTCCCCGACGAAGGCGTGTAACAGCTGGAGCCCGACGCAGGTCAGATCCTGCACCTCGTCGACGATCACCGCGTCGTACGGGGTCTCGGAGCTTGCGCGGACCAGGTCGCGGGCCAGGAGCAGCACGTCGTCGCGGTCGAGGACTTTGCGCTCCGTCCGGAGCCGCTCGTATCGCTCGTAGAGGTCCCAGACCGCGCGCCGGTGGGTTGGTTGCAACGGCGTGCTGCGCCCCACCCGTGCCAGGCTGGCGTACTGCGAGTAGGAGGTCAGGCCCCTGCCCTTGATGACGGTCGCGATCTCGTCCCGCCAGTACTGGTGGCCGAGGCCGAGGTCAGGCAGGACCGAGTTCCGCCCGACCTGGGCCCAGGCCCGCCAGAAGCAGGTGTCGGCGGCGTCCTGCTGATGCCGGCCCGACAGGCCGTGATCGCGAAGACAGCGCGCGGCGACGGCGTGGACGTTGGTGAACTCGATTCTCTCGACGTGGTCGGGTGCCATCCGGGTCAGCAGGGCGCGGTAGACCGGTCCCAGCGTTCGCACCAGCGAGGTGAACAGCACCCGGTCCCCGCGGGTCGCCAGGTGTTTGGCGCGGTGCAGCGCGACGACCGTCTTGCCGGTGCCTGCCGGGCCCCGGACCCGGGCCGGGCCAGACAACCGCCGCCCGGCGAGGCGGGCCTGCGTCGGGTGCAGCCAGGTCATCCAGGTCTCGATCGGTTCACGATCGGCGGCGTCGAGGAGCTCCCGCCACAGCTCGTCTCGGCTGAGCAACGAACCCTGGCCGGGTGCCCAGCTCTGGCCGGGCGACGAACCCGGATCCGGCCTGTCTGTGTCCGACGGCGCGGTCCGGGCCGACAGCTTCGGGGTGGATGTCCGTCCGCCGGCGATGGGCGGATCGGTCTGGTCCCTCCGGGGTGTCGGCGGGCGTGCTGCGGCCGGCGCGCGTGGCACGACCGGGTCCGCGGCGCGGGGCATCGGAGGACATCCGTGCTCGAGCTGTTCCAGTAACCGCTCGACCATGTCAGGTGTCAGTCGGGCACCGCGGCGCGCCAGTTCCCGGGCGAGGTCGTACTCTCCCAGCACCGTCACCTCGTCGATCGGCTCCCGGATGTTCCTCCGTCCGGCTAGGACCAGCAGCGCCACCACCTCGGTCGGCGGCAGGCCCGCGTCCGCCAGCACCTCCGCCACGGCGGCGGCCTGATCCGCGAGCTTGCGGATGTCGTCGTCCGCGTCGGCATCGCCGCGCCACAGGCGCCCCCTCTCGATGGCGGCCTCCCGCCAGTTCTTCACGTCCACGACGAACACCCCGCCGGACCCCGCCAGGATCACGTCGATGTTGGCCCGCCGGGTGCCCGGCCACCGCCGATCCGGCAGGACGTGCCACCCGGCGTCCTCCATGACCAGTAGCGCCCGGGCCACGTTCTGTTCGGCACGGCCGCCGGCCTCCCATCGCCTACGGTGACGGCTCAGCTGGCGCTGGGTATCGCTCAGGTGCTGGATCTGCCGCTCGACTCCGGCGATCTCCATGCCGAGCAGCACGGCCTGACCGAGAGCGGACGGCTCCGGTAGCCGGCGCGGACCCGCCACCGGCCCGGAGGTTGTAGGCGTCACAGCCGCAGGGGGCTGCGGCGACCCCGTGCCGAGTGTCGGAACAGCGGTCCCGGGGAGCATCGTCGGCGATCCGTCGGCAGGCACGTCACGACCTCCTCACCTTGCGTCATAGATGAGAATAGGTCGAGAGGGGAACGTTTGGCGCGGTTTGCGTTATGTAGGGCCACTTGAAGGCCGACCAAGAACCTTTACCGCCAGAAGCGCCGACTCGACCAAACAAATGTTCGAAGTTCTGGATGGGATGGTGGTTGTCGCGAGACGTAGCGAAAACCTGAAGCGGACCCCTGCCTGGCGGTGGGCTGTCCAAGGCGTTCGGGAAGGCCTGCGGCTCCGAGTCGCGCACTCGACTTTGTTGCTCCGTGGGTGCAGGTCGGTGGACATGGGAAGCCGGTTCGTGCGGCGTTGGGGACCGATGTGACCGGCTCCGATGGGCCGGTCGACGAGCCATGCCTTGCATGGAATATGCCTTCGATGTACTGCTGTTGCAGTGGACATTGACTGGCCTGAGGACTTCGGCCGGTGGCTCGACCACCTGGAGGAGGAGGTGCGTGCAGGCGACGAAAATTCGCGTCTCCTGCTGGCCTACGCCGCTCGTGCCCTCGACCAGTTGCGGAACCTGACAGATCCGCCCACCCGGGACAGCGAGATGGCGACCCTGCGCTGGGTGCGGCAGTCTCGCCGCTACCGCTCTGGCGGGTCTCGCACGCCTACGACCCACGGGTAGCTGTCAGGCTGATCTGCTGCTTTCCTCCCGCGACCGGCACCGTGGTCGTCGCGCTGTTCGCCGCCGACAAGGTCAGGTTGGGGGACGTCTTCTACGACGGAGTAGCCGCCAGAGCCGACCCCATGATCGACCAGTGGAAGCGCGAGACCTCTTACGAGGAGAAGCCATGACAGGGGACGCCCCGCGGCTCCCATCGAAGTTCGTCCGTGGCAACGACCACCTGGACCGGCTCCTGGCCGACCCCCAGCTCGCCGCCGATGTCGCCGAGGCCCACGTGGCGGCCGAGGAGATGGACCGGGTCTACGCCATGAACCTGGCGATGATCCGCAAGGCGGCGCAGATGACCCAGGCAGAGGTCGCCAAGAAGCTCGGTGTCGGCCAAGCTGCTGTCTCGCGCCTCGAAAGCCGTGAGGACATGCTCCTGTCGACCCTCTACGACTACCTCACCGCTACTGGCGCAGACACCGCGAGCATCGTCGTCACCGTCCACGGACGCCGCATCGAACTCGACCTCGGCATCATCCACGGCGCCCGGACCGCCTGACGACACGGACACCTCGACGGCATTCGCCGAGCCGGGGAGTCGCGGGCGGGCCCGCGGGCGACGAACCAGCGTCACAGCAGGAATGGCCACCCGACGTGGGTCGGTTGCGTGAAGCACCCGCCGGCGACCGGTGCCCGCTCAGGGCGCAGATCGGGTGCGTTGTAGACGGGCCTCGGCCCGAACGAGCCAGTAGGGCCGACGGTCTTCCCGCGTCGTAGCCGGTGCGAGCCCGGCCAGGGAATCAGTCGCTGCGTGCGACCCCTATCTGGCGCGGACCCTCTGCCGCATGCTGGTCGTTCATCATCGCCGGATGGACAGTCGCGGGAGCCACTGCCTGGGCATGTGGACCATAGCTGCAGCGCTCCGCGTCTGCCCGGTCACGCCATGGAGGTTCGCATTAGTGCTGGTCGCCACGATGCCTGATCTGGCCAATGCCCAGGTCGCACCGATGGTCGCGGTGACCGGTGCGCCCGGCAGGGATCGAACCTGCGACCCAGTGCTTAGTGCCGCATCAGGCAACGTTGGCCCGGTCGACGATTCGCCTGAGTTGCTGATCGTGAGCGTGGTTGTTCCGCCAGATGATGTAGCGGCGGATCATGCTGGCCTGGGCTCGGTGGTTGCGGTGGTCGGTCCCGTCGAGCGCGAAGTAGCGCAGGGCGGTGAACTGGGCCTCGATGCGGTTGAGCCAGGAACTGTTCGTCGGGGTGTAGGCGATCTCGACGTTGTTCGCCGTGGCCCAGTCCCCGACCCGGCTGTCGACGCGGGTCGTCAGGTGCGGGCTGTAGTTGTCACAGATGATCGCGATCCGGACGTCGGGTGGGTAGAGCGAGCGTAGGTAGCGGCAGAACGTCAGGAACGTGGTGCGGTTCTTCGTGACCTTCACATGGCCGTAGAGCCGGTCGCGGTTCAGGTCGTAGGCGGCGAGCAGATGCCGCACACCCTGGGTGCGGGTGTAGGTCGCGCGTAACCGCCGTCGTGGACCCCGTTTCGGGTCGGTGTTCTTCCCGCCGATGCCGGCCCACATCCGTCCGGGGCGGGGTTGGAGGTTGAGGGGGCCGAACTCGTCCATGCAGAAGATCACGGTGGGTTCGTCCGTCTCCGGGCGGACCTGCCCGTCGGCGATCGCGTAGAGGTGCTCGACGCGGGCCTTCTTGACCTCGTAGTTCGGGTCGGTGCTGGTCTTCCAGGTCTTCAGGCGTTGAAACGAGACGCCCTCCTCACGGAGGAGAACCCGTAGGCCCTCATGGCTGATGTCGTCGACCACCCCCTCGGCGACCAGGAACTCGCCCAGTTTCGACAGGCTCCAGGTCGAGAACGGGAGCTGGTGCTCCGACGGCCGCGACTTCGCGATCTTCTTGATCTCCCGGCGTTCCGGCAGGGTGAACTTCCTCGGCCGGCCGCCTGAGTACTTCGGGTACAGCGAGGTGAACCCGTCGGTGTTGAAGTTGTGGATCACATCGCGGACCCGGTCCTCGGACGTGAACGTGACCTCGGCGATCTTCGTCGGGGTCATGCCCTGCGCCGAGAGCAGGACCATCTGCGCTCGGCGCCAGGTCACCACCGACCCCGAGGACCGTCTGACGATCCTCAGCAGTTTCTGCCCCTCGTCCGGATCGATCTCCCGGACCCGTACCCGTTCCGCCACAGGACGGATCATCGAACCAGCAGCCGCACCGGCCGGGGATCCGGGCCGGCGCGCCGCTCACAACTCGGGGCAAACCTTCGCGGGAGCGGCATTAGAAGCAATTGAGGCTGGTGCGCAATGCTGAACTGCCTGTTCGCAGGTGGTGCGCGAGCGTAGGGGCCATAGTTATCAGTTGTCTGACGGAGTGGTTTTTCGCTGCCTGGTGGGTGGTGTTCTTGCGCTGTGCTCGGAGGTTTTTTGCCGGCCGTCGAACGCTGGTGGGATGTGTTGTGCCGAGTCGGCAGTGGCGCGACGCAATTACGGCCTGGCGTTCCGTTGGTGGTGCTGTGATCCGAGGATTCTACGGAATTTGGTAGCTCTGGGTGACGTGGCTGCGACGGTCGTTTTTGGTTTGACTGGAAGAAGTGTTGTCTGATGGTACACGCGGAGCTGGCTGCTTGAAGACTGTTGTTCGCTGAATTTCAGATCGGCGCACATCTCTCTGCGGGCTTCTTGATGTATTGGTGCTAGGGAAATTCGCTGGCGTTGGCCCGGTAGTGGTTCTCGTCCTTGGTTGGTGTCCATAGAAAAGTCGCCGCATCGTCGCCGGCGGTGGCGAGCAGGGTGGTGCCGTCGGGTCCGGGCACAGCGGTGAGGGCGGTCACCCGGTCGGTGTGGCCGGTGAGGGGTCGGCTGTGGGGTT